>CAYXKP010000129.1:0-13483 GCA_964465695.1 uncultured Nitrospira sp. | reverse complement strand
GCCATATGCAGATGAATTTGTTCGCCAATATGCCTTTTTGTTTATGCTCGGGCGGACTCCTGACTTGCAACAGTTTTTGCGCCAAAAGATTCCCGAACACAAGCAAGACACATATGGCAAATTCATTGCCCATTTGCAAGAAATGATCAAAAAGGTCATCCCTTGGCCAGTTAGGACTCACAATGCAACCAAAACGGTGCGAGAGTTTGTTTTTGAAGCAGCACAATTCTATCGAACAAAATAAATTACTTACCACAGTGAGGCATCCCCGCTCAGTTTGAAGAAAGTAGCCGCTTACAATTGACATGTGCGAAGGTCCCCCGCCATTTGGATCGCAAGCTGTAAACACATAGCGAGGCGGATTTGTTGAGATGATTCGCTCTTGAGAAAATATGCGATTAACATCCTGCTTGTTCAACGCGGGACGGTAGTCGGAAACAACAATTCCTCCAAACTCACGGATGGCATCTTCTGGAGAGGCCTTGTAGAGGAGTTTCAACTCGTTGGATTTTTTCTTGTTGATCCAATGCGCAGTGTTGGGCACGTGCGTACAATAAATTTGCTTACTCCTTTCAAGCACTTGGCAAGCCTGACAAATTTGGAAGCAATCAATCACATGAAAGAAGGGCTCGTTCTTAGAGTTTTTCAGGTTCATCAACCCAGAATAGTAGTTGGACTCTCCTTCTGGTGAACTCAGGCATAGGAGTGACGTGTTTTTGATTTGCAAGATGGGAACAATTGTTTTGAAGAATAAGCTAGGGTCAATGTGCGCTGCCTCATCGATAATTACAATGTCTGCTCCAACTCGTGGAAACGGAAAATCAAAGTTAGTATCTCAAAGTTTTTTTTTTGGCTCGAAAAAAAAAATTTGTCACTTATCTCTTGTAGTCTAAAGATTAAAAAAGAAAGTTTGTTAGTATTCCCCCAAAGTTACATCATGAAAAGTCTGTTTTTCTCAATAGTCAAATTTCTTATTTCATTTTTTGCTCTTTTCGAAATAATGCGGAAAAAAGAAAAAAAGAAAAGCTCAGACAAACTCACAAAAAAAAATGAGCTTGTGCTCACATTGCCGCATTTTACCTGCCAAATTTTTTTGCGGCAATCATCTTGCTTGCAAAGAGACTTATTGCAGCCAAAATTGTGCAGATGTTCATTTTGAAAATCACGTAGAAACCTGCCTTGCCGCCTTGCCTATTGGCTCTTACGCTTTGCTCAAACCGGCGGAAGTCAAAATTTTGGACCCAAAAGACATTAGCCATAGGCTTTGCAGAGGGGGAATCACTGTTGATTACATAAACGCAACACTATTGAAAGGAACAAAAATTCTCGTCGAAAGGGATGATGAAACAAAGCAGTTGCAAGGAATTGTGACGTGGAAACCAAAGCAGCCATATGAAGAGATTAACATGTGCGCAATACCTGGAAGAGGTAGACTCTTGTTTAATCATTGGGTAGAAAATTATCATAACCCAAAGAAACTAGTTCGCATTTACGCGTCTAGTCTTGCAATTGGATTTTGGCTCAAGATTGGTTTTGTGGTTGGCTTGCCAGAAATGCAAGTGCCAGAATTTGTGCAAAAGGCTTTTGAACGGGTCAATTGGAACTGCATGCAAATCCCACCTGAGACACAAAAATATGAGGAAATGCTGGAAAAAATGCCCTCTGATGATCGTGTGATTTTTGATGTGGACTGGACCAAAAATTATTATCTTGGGTCTTCCCTTTATTTGCGTGCATCAGAAATAGCATCCATCTTTGACATTGATGAGGAATTTCAAAATACCATTGATTATGTGAGGGAAAATGAGGAAAGGCTCTTAAAATACAACTCTATGATCATGCACTACAACCCTTCATCAAACAAAAGACAAAAAATATGAAACTATTCATTGTTGAAACACGCTGAACAAAATACGCAATGATCGCACAAATGAACCTTTTCCTTGCACTCTCCCGCGCAGCGCGTCTTTTTGTCTCTTTTGACTCTTTCTGTGCAATCGTCTCCATTGCATTCGACCGTCTCTTCAGCGCATTTTTTTGTACAACCCAGACTCTCTGCAATCCATGCAAGCAAGCTCTACGCAATAGAGGCAGCGCTTTAATGTGCTGCAAGTTCCGCAAAGCTTAATTTTGCAACAAGGGCACTTTTTTAACTTCACCGCATATCCCTTGGCACTCAAAAATGAGCTTCCTACGCAGTGAGCGCTCTAATTTAAGTTGAGCTGGCCAAAAGCGTTTCTCGACACGGCCTGCAACAAACTCGGCAACGTGATTAAAAAATTTGTCACCACCATCGACTTTAATTCGCTTAGGCTCCGCTTCCCCCTCTTTGCTCATTTTCAAAAAATTTATTACGCCTCTTTTGCCCAAATGAAATGAATGGAAACAATCTTGTCAAATGTTCCTGCCTCTGCACGTGCGCTTACATGAGGAAAGGGACCAGTCCTATGACCTGACCATTCGTATTCTTGAATTGGCCATTCCGGGTGGGCGTCATGAAAAGCTTCCACAAGTTGTATTGCAGCTTGTCTGCAATACTCTCTAATGGCGCGTTTGCTTGCACTAAGCCAATCCTTTGGCCAGCCAGGAATAGCCACCCTTTCTTCATAACTAGAAAGGCCATAACGGGACACTCTGAGACTTGCATTGCCATACTTGAGGCTCCTTTTGTTCATAATGTAGTTCTCAATGGCAACTACGGCCTCTTTTGCCAAGTTGCTTCCACGCACATATGGAGGAGCACCAAAAAGGCGCTCGACATCTTTTGCCGCCTTTTGATAGCGTTTCCAATACACACCTTTGGTAGTCTCTTTTTTCTCTTTTAGCTCCTTGAGTCTTGTGCGATGTGCCTTGAGAACTCGATCAAAAAAAGTCTCCTCTTTTTTACTTTTGCTCCGCCCCATTGCTTTTTATTTTTTTATCAAAAAGGTGAGGGGCGGTTTGCGCATGTTGCCTGTTCGCCTTTTGTTTGGAAATGATGTTGTTGCTACTGTCAAGCTCGATTTGATGAGCATCTCGCGGCAACTGCCACAGCCCGAGGCTGCTGTGCCAATTCAATGGGTCCCTCCTCAATGGGTAACCATCTGGGCCATTAGTTGTGCAAAGCGAGCCTTTCCGCTCGAGTCTGAAGAAAGATGGAAGCTCCTTGCTCGAGAAGTAGTGAGAGCACTCACCATCAAAGCTTGGGTAGGCGAAGCCAACTATTTCAAGCTGAGCCTTCCGCCTCGCATGGATAGTGTTTGGCACGAAATGGTTCTTTTTACCGCAGAATATGCTCTCTTGTGCAAACAAGTTTTTGGCGGATGCTTTGTCCACCACAACCCCGCCACAGCGGTCGATGCCATAGAGGTAAAGAATGCGAGAGTTGGAAATCTCGTTTCCCTTTTTCACGCAAAAGGCTTTGAAGAACCGGACGGAAGCGACCTTGCCTGGTGCTGGTGCCGCGAAGACGAAATGGGAAGCGAGCCTCCAACGAAAAAAAGGAGCCAAGAACCTTCTGATCTCCTTGTGACGTTCAAATCCCTTTCCAACAAGACGTGCTCGTTTCGCATTTTTAACTGGCTTCCTCTAAAAGTCGTGCAAGACCTCTTGGCAGAGCGAGGAATGGGTTCTGATCGCGTAAGACTCATTCGCGCAGGCAGCCAGATTCACGACCTCACAACAGTCACTGATGGCGACACAATCCATTTGGTCGATGCGTTGAGAGGCTGCTAAAATTGAAAATGAAGAGGGCGACTATTCATTCAATTGAAGAACATGTTGCAGAACGTGCAATCGAGTATCTGCAAGATAGGGACGTCGAATTGAAGCGTCTGAAACATTCGCTACAGGCTTTGGAAAAAAAGTTTGACAGCAGCATTCGCTATTCAGATAAGTGCGATGTTTGTTTGGTTTATTTTGCCAACGTGGAAGAAAAACTTGAATGCACGCGTCACGTTTGCCAGGACGAGAAATGCGAGACAAAACAAGAAGTTAGTTGCGGCCGCTTTGGTTGCAAAAGCGAGTACATTTGCTTCATGTGCGGTTGCGCTCTTTGCCCTTATGCAGATGTGTGTGCATGTTGGGAATGTTATTACACTGATCAAGATAATCACGCTTGCGAAAGTCGCCTTTGTAGCAAGTGCAGCAAGCTACCTGAAGTCAAAAAGTGCTCATTTTGCGCAAACGAAAAAGAGCGCATTGGCATTGAGTGCCCAAAGCACAAGCTTTTGCCGTTGGGCGACAAGTGGGCTTGTGATTATTGCTTCAATGAAAAAAATTTATTGCTCTAGATTATTTTCCTCGGAACACCAGCATTGTTCATGCAAGTTTTCAACACCAATATGTTGATCGCAATAAAAAGTCCCGCATCTGGTGCATCGGCTTAAATTTTCCATGCATTCTTCACTTGTGCAAAATCGATTTTTGCATTCAACAACGCCACACAAGTAGTGATCAGTATCGTCAGTGTCAATAGGAGCGTCGCAAGTAGTGCAAAAGCCTATGTCTTTTAATTGCTCAACATATTCTCTTAACTTTTTGACTTGTTTTTCCAATTCTTCAATCCGCTTGCTCTTTTCCTCTTCCATCTTGACAATCTTTTCTGCAATGCTTTGCATTGCAAGCTCTCCGCCAGTCAAAGTGACACTCCTTTGTCTCTTCATTTTTTTAAAAAAAACTAGGGAATTAAAAATTTTTGTTTGTCGACGTTCCGAAAAAAATGGAAGAGCTTTTTGCCGAGGCGAAAATTAAACCAAACAAAAGTTTCCTCATGGATGCAACAGTTGAAACTTTTTTGGAACTTTGGGAGAAAATTTCGCCCGAATTGGCTGTCAAAATTTCAAACTACATTGCAAAAAAGGATGACGAGGCCTGGTTGCTCGCTTACTTGTCCAACTTGATACCAGACTCACCAGTAATTTTGTGGACCGGAGAAAGAAGGGGTTTTGGGCTCTTTGCGGATAAGCCATACAAAAGCAGACAAGTTGTGACTGACTATGGTGGTGCCAAAAGGGGAATTGAGCATTATGGTGATTATGTTATCCAGTATGACGAAAAAAACACCATTGATGGCGCTTTTGGATTCAATCTGAAAGACAAAGGTCGCTGGATCAATGAAGATCGAGGGGCAAAAAATGTGGAAATTCGTAAGGCAAATCCTTGGCCATATGTGTTTGTTGATTATGGCAAACAAGTTGAAAAGGGAGAAGAATTTCT
This sequence comes from uncultured Nitrospira sp., assembly GCA_964465695.1. Classification (GTDB taxonomy): domain Bacteria; phylum Nitrospirota; class Nitrospiria; order Nitrospirales; family Nitrospiraceae; genus Nitrospira_D. Next base: position 8,287 of record CAYXKP010000129.1, on the reverse strand, counting down.
TTGGGATTACGGTCCTAATTATGAAAGAACATATCCGAGAACTAAAAAAGTTTAATTTCTTCCTCTTCTCCACGGCACGCGGCGGCGGCGGGGAGGAACTGCAGCTGCATTTGTGCGTCGGCGTAATTCATGCCAGGGGGCCTGACGAGACACTGGTGCGGTAGGACGCCTAAAGAGAGTTTGAGAGCCCTCATCTGGCAAGGTTACACGCGCGCTAAACCACGGGCCAATACCATGGAGTGAAATGATGCGAGACCCATTGATGCGCAAATGAGCATTTGGTAATGCTGAGCATGATGTGGGCGAAGTGCAAATGAGGACGGAAATGTCCTTTATGGGATAGCGACGAGCATTTGCAACCACAATTTTCTCCTCCCCAAGTTGTTGAAGGGAAAAGGAAAAGGCAAATGAAATGAGCGAGAGCAAAAGTAGTAGACCTCTCATGTTGCTTAATAATTTTTAGTTAGAGCCTTTAAATTATTTTTCTTTTCTTGATGAGGGTGTGCGCTATTTTAGCCGAAACTCCAAAGCATGGGATTGGAAAGAATGGGCGACTTCCTTGGCATTTGCCAAAGGAGCTAGAGCACTTTTGGAAAACAGTTCTTCCAAAAAAGGAAGGCGAACGCACTTGTCTCATAATGGGCATGAAAACATGGGAAAGCCTCCCTCAGAAAGCGAGAAATGTGCCAGACGTGCTCTACATTGTGCTCTCGCGCACACGCCAGAATTTCAGTGGCAAAGACAATGTCTTGTGGCAAGAGGGATTGCAACAAGCTTTTCAGACATGTGAAAAAAGTGACCTTCTCAAAAGCGTCTTTGTGATTGGTGGTGCTCGCCTTTTCAATGAGGCAAACGCAAATGAGTTTGTGCGCGAGTTCATCATAACTCACATTAAGCATGAATATCCGTCTGACGTGTTTTGGCGCGGACTCAACATGAAGGAGTGGGTAAAAGCGAGCGAAGAAGATCACAGCGAGTTTTCTTTTGCCCATTATGTGCGCAGAGGCTTTGAGTGGGACTACCACCAGTTGGTGCGCAAAATACTTGAGCACGGAGAAGAGAGAAACGAGCGAACTGGGGTCGGCACTCTCAGCCTTTTTGGGGAGCAACTCAAGGTCAACCTTGCCAAAGGGTTCCCTCTTGTCACCACAAAAAAGACGCCATTCAAAAGCATCGTGGAAGAACTCTTGTGGTTCATACGTGGAGAAACCTCTACGAAAACTCTTGATTGCCACATTTGGGACGCAAATGCATCAAGAGAATTTTTGGATGCCAGAGGACTCGGACATTACCCAGAGGGTGTGCTCGGCCCCATTTATGGCTTTCAGTGGCGCCATTTTGGCGCCCTTTATGAGGGCGCAGACGCAAACTATGAAGGCAAAGGCGTGGATCAATTGCGACAAGTCATTCGCCAAATTAGAGAGAACCCAACAAGCAGAAGGATTGTCATGAGCGCATGGAATGCGGCAGATCTAAACAAAATGGCCCTCCCGCCTTGTCACGTTCTGTGTCAGTTTTTCGTGTCTGTCGAAAGGCAGACTCTTTCTTGCCACATGTATCAGCGATCTGCAGATGTTGGCTTGGGAGTACCATTCAATGTTGCCTCCTATGCCCTTTTGACACATCTAATTGCAAGAGCTACCAATCTCAATGTGGGCGAGCTCATAATTTCTTTTGGTGACGTTCACGTCTACAAAAATCACGTGCAAGAGCTCAAGGAAGTCCTCTTGAAAAGGGTAGGCTTTCAGCTCCCCATGCTTCAATTGAGAGCGGAAGTGAAGGAAGTGGAAGACTTCAAAAGTGAGGATATTCATCTCTTAAATTATGTTGCCCATCCAGCAATTAAGCTAAAAATGGCCATTTAGCGCAAAAGAGAAAGAAACTTGAACAATGATAAAATAGAAAAGAGAAAAATAAGCTTTCATTCACAAATGTCTCGTTCTTGCGCTCGTTGTTTCAAAAAGAGCACAGATCTTTTTCTTTGCGGAAACTGTGATCGGGCAGCTTATTGCGGGGAGGAATGTGCAAGCGCGCATTGGCGCCAACATTCAAAAATTTGCCTTCGCGTGGATGAGCCGGATGAAGCAGGACCGCCAATCGACGACGATTCTGTCATTGGATTTGAAACTGAAGATGGAAAAAAGTTTCGAGTGCCCATTGATGTTGCTCGTCAATTTGTGACGGTTAAATTCTTGGTTGAAGATGCAGGAGCAGATAACTATGTGCCTCTCCCTACGATTCAAAGCAGAACATTTATGATTCTTTTGGACGCAGTGCAAAAAGAATGGCTTTTTAAAGCGGAAAACCTTTCAGATGAGGATTTTTTCGCAGTGTTTTTGGCGGCAAATTACTTGGATATTGCAGCTGTCGTCAATCTTTTGATTCCATTTGCTCCAAATAGGTTTATGCGGACAAAAAATGTGGAGGCAGTGAGGACTTTGCGCAGTTACGTGCCACGCATTATTTTGTATTGCAAAAAATATTATCATGCTAATTCGTTTGCACAAAGCATGAGAGATGTTGGTATTCCTTGCAATGACATTGAGAACAAATATGACTTTGCAACCCAAGCTGCTTTGATAGCACTACAAAAGGATTTTGTTGATGATTTCAAGCGATTAAGAGACTTTTCTGAACAAGACTTTTATCTAATGGACGCAGTTGAGGCTGGAAGTCTGAAAATCGCAAAGCTTTTTCTTGAAGACAGGAGAGTCGATCCTTCGGATGAAGAGAACGAGTGTCTAATAGAAGCAGCAGAAAAAGGAAATATCGAAATGGTAAAACTATTGCTGCAAGATGAACGAGTTGTAAAAGGAAAAGGACTAGAACAGGCACTTGTTAATGCTGTCATTGAGATGAAATACGAAATGGTTAGATTCTTGCTAAAAGACGGTCGTTTTGATCCAAATGCAACCAATACCAGTGTCAGCGCCAAAAAGGAAAATCAAGGTACTTGTTTAGAGATTGCTCGTAAACATGGACATGCGGGTATTCTTTCTCTTTTGCTCGAAGACCCGCGAACAAAAGTTAGTGCGGAGACAATTATCTGGGCAGCAAGCAGAGGTCTACTTGAGATGGTAAAAGATTTGTCGGAAAGATTTCCCGTCAAGATTGCATTGGCGGTGGCAGCAAGAGATGGCCAGTTTGATGTTGTAGAATTTTTGCTGTCAAAGATAGCTATTGATGAAGACATTTCAGAAGCGCTCGGCGCTGCTGTTCGTTCCAATCACAAAAGAATTGTAATGTTGTTGATTCGAGACGGGCGAGCCAACCCTGCATTTATCGAGGAAGAAGATTGGCACACATTTTTTGAAAATGGAAATGTTACCATAGATGAGGCGAGGGAAATCAAGAAACTCATTGATGACGAAAATACCAAAGAAATTCTCACTGATTACATCAAATCACGAAAGCTGAGAGTCAGCGACGTTCATCCCAACAAACTAAAGAAAACCAAGAGATGAAGCTTTTTTTTTTCCTTTTATTCCTTTGGCTTTTTCTCTTCTGGCTCAGCCGCTGCACCGTCGCTGGCCTTTTCTGTTGGGGGCTCTGGTCTTTTTTTGGGCCTACCTCCACCGCCACCTCCTGCACGCTTAGCAGGAGGTGCGCTAGCGGCGGGGGTGGGCGCTTCGCTTGTGGGGGCGACTTCAATGATTGGAGTTTTTGGCTCTGCCGCCCGCTCCGTGGGCTCTGCTTGTTTCTCCAAAAAGTAGACCACAAATTTATCGCCGCTCAGATAGAGCTCGCTCATGCTTCCCTTTTGCTGAAAACCATTCAAAGGGTCCAAAAGGTAAAAGACTTTTGCCGCGGCATCTGCGAGAATGCCATACGAGTTGCCTGAAGGGCTTGTGGTCACAATGGCTCCCATGAGCTTGTTGGCAGATGCACGCATGGTCAGCATTCCTTCAAACTGATAGTGGTCATCAGTTTCATACTTTTGGGTCAAGCTGAAAGTTTCTTCGAAAAGCTCACGCGTGGCAATTTTCACTTCGTCTTGAGATGCAATGGATTTCGCATCATCAAAACAATTCACGTCAAGCTTTTCGCTTTTGATTGAAGGAGCAATAGAGTGAAAACAAGTCAAAAGCCCCTTCATTTAAAAATCAAATGTTCGGTCGAGCCCCTTTTTTTGATTTCTCACAGTGACCCCTTGCGTGGCCTCAATGTAATCAAAACAATGCATGGCAAGAATGAAAAGGGCAGAAACATCATCAATGACTTGCTCTTCTGGTTGCATTACGTAGGGTTTTTTCAAGAGTGGACGAGCAAAACCTTTGGTCTGCAAAACGGGGCCGCCTTCTTCCTCGTCATCTTCCTCTAAAAGGGCCTCTTGCCTCGCTCTTTTGAATGCTGCAAATTCATTGAAATCTTCCTCTTCCTCTTCTTCTTCCTCTTCCCTGTCGGGCGCCTCTTCATCAGAGCTCATTTTTTTTTCAAAATCTTTTCAGGTCGATCGAAAGGTCCTCAATGTCTCTTATGGTTTGCTGCCTGTGGAAAAAGTTTTTGCAAGTAGTTGCTGCGCATTCTACTTTACCATATGCATCACCTTGACATGCGCGACAAATTTCCCAAGCGACAGTCTTCTTGTCTTGAGCTGCCACCATTTTGACTTTCAAATCCTCATAAACATTATCGGCGTTGCAATTTCCGCAAGTTGGGACGTTGAATTTCAAAAGCTGACCACAACCAACGCACTGCGGAAGAACTTGTGTTTCAGAAGAAATCCCATAGCCGGTTGTGCGGCGCATCTTTTTGCGCAACATATGAGGGGCATCTGCACTAAAGAACTTTCTGTGCGCCTTGAGCTCCATACGCGCTTTTTTCCCCATGGTGCTCTTGATTGTTGAGCACTTTTCTGGTTCATACACTGCTGTAAAAATGCGGATAATTGCGGGCCAAATCTGCTTGTTGAGGTAATATTCAGTGTTGATTGGCACATTGTTCTTCAAAGCATAGAGCGGATCTTCTGCCAATTCTGACACTTTGCTATCCTTTGTCCCAGCCACGATAACAAATTCTACGCGATCGCCCGTTTTTGGGGGAGTCTCTCCGGTAATGTGGGCGCGGGCTTCAATTCGCTTCTTTAGCTCCACATGCATCTGCTTTGACCCACCCGCTGCATAAGCTTCGTCCGTTTTGGAAAGCCCTTTTGAAATGACCAGTTGAGACATGTCAATTCTGTCCAACTGGAGGTCCTCAATTGTGTCATAAACGAGCTTCTCCGCCTTTTCGATATTCTTTTCTCGCAAAAGAGGCTCCAAAACTCTCTTTTGCAGTTTGCTTCCAATTTTTGCATTGTCCCTTCGCTTTCCCTCCATCCCTTTGATCACAAGGTCTGCCCGCTTCATTGCATCAGCCAAGCGTTCTCCAGGGATAATCTTTTCAATCTGCAAGGCAGCGTAGCGCTTTTTCATAAGGTAGATGGACACTAACTTGACTGCTTCAAACACTAGCGAAATGACTGGATGACCGCCAGCAGCTTCTCGGCATGCTTCGGTGCAACGTTTGGCTGCTAGCGCGCCATATTTGCAACAATCTGCAAGAGTGACGTCGCCAAAACAAACCATGACAGAGTCAGTGTCTCCATAAACGACAAAGGCATTTGTTTTGGTGCGAGGACAATTTGGATTGCTCTCATCTTCAGGGTCAATGCCTCTTCTAACGCATTCTGGCACATCCACCACATCAATGCCTTGGAATTCCGTGTTAATGATGCGATTCACGGTGAAAATCATGTGCCTTCCAAAAGAAGTAACGGCAGACATGAGCTCTTTGAAGCGGAGAATGAAAGCCTTGACAAACCCATACACGCTGTTGGCGACAACCTTGAGGGCAAGCTGGCGACTGTCGAGCACAGAAAGGCCAATCTTGTCGTCTTTTGGGTGCGTCTTCATCATGTTCTTGACATCGGAGCGCGCCTGCAAGACTCCCTTTAGGAGGCGAGGCAAAATGCCTTCGCGAATGTGGGCCTTGACAAAGCAATACTCTGGCTCCTTTCCAGCTTCCGAGTCTTCGATTTCCTCTTTGCGCTCTTCTGCTTTTGTCTTCTTTTTCGCACGTTTTGGCGCGTTAACTCCTTGGGCAAACTGAGAAGCGACACCAGGCTCAAACCAAGAGCGCTTCAAATTTGACTTGTCTTCCCTCTCCGCTTGGCCCCTTCTGCCATCTAGCTCTGCGCATAAGCGTTCCGCATCACCTTTTGCATCCACGGCAGGAGGGGGGATGACATAATCACCTGGCTTGAGATTTGCCCTCGCCCATTTAACTGTCACTGCCGTCGAGTAGCAAATGTTGTAGGCAATCATAATGGAAGGGTAGAGCGAAGCAAAATCGAGAGAAGCCAGAGGAAATTTCCAATAGCCACGCAAAGGATCTTTCACATAGCCTCCCGCAGTGTATGTCATTTGTGACTTGGGCGAACGCGAAGGAGGATGCTCAAAATGCTCCTTTTCGCGGAGGAAGCTAGAAAAGGTTTTCACTCCTTGCCCTCGCGAAAGAAGCCATTTGATGGGCACACCCGTCACGCGCGCCTGCTCAATGCAATTGACCCATCCCATTTGCTTCTCAAGGATGCGCAACGGGAGAAGAGCGTCGCGCAAACAATAAGCAAACAAACGTGTCCGATCCGCATCGCTTCCATAATAGAGGATGGGTATTTGCGAGTAGTGCACATCATCCTTGCGCTCTCCAGTGGTTTTCTTTGCAATGTGATCCAATTTGTAAGAGCGAAACTTGAACATGACCATGCGCTCCATAAAGCGGAGGCCATCAAAATCAAAACGTCCCTCGCACAACTGCTCGCACGAAGTCTTGCTTCCAAGAGCCTTGCTAGTGTAGGTTTGCTTCCGAATCCATGCGCGCTTCCCATTTATGCGAGTCATGGACGCATACAAATCTGCAATCTTAAGCGCGTGAGCTCGATCCATTAAATAAGGCAAGTCAAAATTGGAAATGTTCCAGCCAGTGAAGCAATCCGCGTCGATTTCGCAAATGTATTGCCTAAAAGCCATCAGCATGTCCTCTTCGCTTTCATAAAGGTAGCATGTCGCACCCGGAAGAGGAATGTAAGATGGATTTTGTCCGGTGCGCTCCCTCACTTGTGGCTTGAGCGCAAAGAAAACAGAGTGGATTATCCCTTTGCCCAATTCGTGCAAAGCAGCAGCAATGCAAATTGCGCTATTTTCCTTTGCATTTACGAACCCTCGCTCTTCTCGGCAAGCTTCAATATCAAAAGAAACCGTCCGTAGAGGAGCAAGCGTTCCCTTTTGCTTTGTGTCAATAGGGGTTATGCATCCCCCTGGGCGAGCATAAAACTCATATTGCGCATTTGAGATTCTTCCCACGTCAGTTTGAGTCACATACATGCGACGATTCAGCTTTAGCCACTGACATCCGCCAAACTTGGCATCAATCATAAAGCGGAGTTCAAAAGGCACATTTGCTTCATATGTTGGGATGGGCACAAAAGTGACAGCCTCATTTTTGTCCTCTAAACAATCGCGAGCCATTGGCACATAGGAGGGCATTGCCATGGTGATTTTGAACATGACGTTCAAAGGGCGATTGCAATGAAACCCATAGAGAGAACGGCCTTGCACCTTTTCGACTTTCAGCACAAACCTTTCATGAGGCGCATTTGGTTTTTTGGCTCGCAGAAACTTTTCGAGCTTCCAGCGAATGCTATTCATGCTCTCATCAGAATTGATGGCTGCAAAAAAATAAGGCTGAAACCAATCCACGCGCACGCATACGCTGTTCCCCGCCGCATTGACCCCAAAAAGCCTAATCTCTGGCCTGTCGTCAGAAGTACAACCATAAGTGGTTTCCACATGCATAAATTCAAAATCTTCCTCCTCATCATTGACAAATGCAGCGGCCGGTCGCTGCTGAGCACCATGACGCTCGCCTTGAGTGCCGGGCGCGCCATACTTTTCCAAATCTAGCAAATCAATAAAATTGTAATCAAGGCGCTCAAACTGAGCCTGCGTGTCTGGACTAGCCATTTCAAACTCTTCAATGTCGTCAAAAGCTTTGGCAGCTTCTTCTGCCCTTTTTTTAAAGACCTCTGCCTTTTTGGCCTTTACGACTTGCTCATCCTCTTCATCTTCCTCATCCTCATCCTCATTGTTCTTTTCTTTCAAGTTGAAAATCTTGGCAGCCTTGGTGACTCTTTCATCGCTAATGAATCCGTCTCCACTACGATAAATTTTGGGCCCCTCCATAAAAGCCACAACTATTTTTTTTTAAAGCCTTTTGTTTTGCCTTTTGAAAAAAAAAATAAATACCC
>CAYXKP010000128.1:0-13488 GCA_964465695.1 uncultured Nitrospira sp. | reverse complement strand
GCCACGACTGCTTGAATTTTTCACCGGACTAGCAACACACAATTCCCCCACTACCCCGCTGGGGTCATTCGGTGACGGAGGCTCGGGGCGCCGTCTGAGGAACGGCCCATTGTCCAGCCCTGATGTCCTGTGGGTCGCCGCTGACGATAATGCGTTCCCGGACGAGTCCGGCCGCAGCCAGAAGTGACGGCACGGAGATTCTCGGCGCCTCATCGACGACCAGGACATCGAAGCGGACCCGGCTGAACAAGGGATCGCTCGCCACTCGCGTGGGCGTGGCGGCCACGACTCGCCGATTTTGTATGAAGGCCTGGCGGTTCGGATTTTCTTCAGCCGCCAGTAATTCTCGGACTTTCTTGATGCCGCCCAATTTCGTGATGTGCTCCCGGAGTTCCTCAAACTCGGCCCGGCTCCCTCTAGGAACGGCCGCCTCCGGGACAAGCTGCTGAATGCGGCCTTTGGTGATATCGAGCTCTGCGTTCAGGTGATCCATCTGGCTCTGATACAGCGCGCAGTACTGTTTGAGGGACTCCGCGTTTTTCCCGACCGCCTGCATGGTCAGACGTTGGAGGATGGGGAGGTTCTCGAATTCCTTGAGCATCTGCTGGACATCGGCCATCCTCACTTGAACCTCTCGCAGTTGTGTGACCTGGCGCCATTCCAATAAACGGACTTCGTCCAGGTCTCTCTGTTTGGCTTCTTTTTGTGACAGAAGAGGCGCAAGCTCTCGGAAACGATCGTACTTATGTTTCAACGAAGCCTTGTCGCCTTGTGACTTGGCATAGAAGTGATGCATTTGCGCTTCGAACCCCAGTTCGCGAAGATCGATGCCGCCGACTTGCGCAACCATCGGGAGTTCATACCGAGTGATCCACGTCTTGTGGTTCAGTCCGCCGGCCTTCATGGTCCTTCCCACCGTTCCCACGATCTCATCGCACTCTTCGTGGTCCGGACTGATCAAGAGTATACGTTTGTTGGCGCGAATGAGTTCCACCACCAGATTCGCGACCTTCTGGCGGCGGTATGAGCGATCATCCGACCACACTGTCGTGAGGACGGATGAGGAAGGGAAGGCGTCAGGCGTAACTTCCTGCATCTGCAGCAATGAAGCCAACCGCTCAGTCGGCCCGAGATGGTACAGATCTGGTTTTGCCAACATATCTTTCAGTCGCGAGGCTGAGGTGCTGGCGAGGCCTATTGAATCTGGAACGAGGGTAACGGAAGGAACTTCGTGTCCGAGACCATCCACCAGTTGGACGGATAGGCAGTTACCGGTCTGCCGCAGGATGATTCCTTCCGTCGTATCCGTCTCATCGACAAGCACGGCGGATACCGGAAGGTCGACGGGCAGATGGACGTCCGCCGGGACGTTAAATTCGTACAGATGAAGCCCGCCGACCGTTTGCACCAACCGTCCTTGCGATGCCACGACAGGTGCATCACCCCCTATTTCAGCCAAGCGGACTTGCTCCGCTTCCAGGCGGGTGATCCACAATTCGATGAGTTCCGTGGCCATCATGGCGACTTCCCTTACGCGCGTGTCAAAGAAGGAACGGTCATGATAAATGTCCCCGGCGATACCTGTCCACCAGAGGAGCTTTGAGGTAACCCTTGTCTTCACGACCGGATCTTGTCTAGAATGAACCTCTTCTGGGAGGTACCTGTGAAGGGTTTGCGGTTTGAGCGGATCGCCACCGGACGTCATTACAATGTGGTTTTCCACATCGGCAGTACGTATGTGCCGGTGAGCGACGACACGGTGGAAGAGCTCAAGGAACAAAGTCTGCTGCCGGCCGAACGTTTTTTAGATCTCCTCATCGACCGCGTCGGTTATTCCTCCTACCTGAAAGATCAAATCCGCAACGAATTGAAAGTGACAGGAGATCCAACGACGCAAATCACCGTCCTCCAGGGCGCGATCCGGGAACTGTAACACCTGCTAAATTTCCGCCCGCTTCTCGTTCTCCTTCTGCATCGACCTACGCGAAGAGACCACCAGGCATCCTACAGAAAACGAACCGCTCTTCACATTCTGAAATCTTGAATTTCGGTCTTTGGCCATGTTGCCCTGACTTTCACCTGTAGCTCTGGCAACTTGCTGAGGTCGGCAAGGTAGGCGTCCAATAGAGTGCCAAGGTCTTCTATGAAATATTCTAGATCAAAGTCGAGTTTGTTGTTTCCAGAAACTCTGTAGTGGCCATCGCTCCGGAGCTCCCCAGTGCAACAAGTATGAGTACTCTCGACCAGTTGAATCACGCAGGCGACGAGGCCGACTAGTGTGCATCAGTGTATGGCGCCATAGCTGAATTGCCAGTGAGTCGGCCAAAGGATCTCTCGGCAGATATCGAGCGAAAAATGCGCGCATTCGTGGCGTCTGCTCTTTCGTCGCGCCTCCATCCCAGAGCTTTGAGTATAGATCGACCTTGGAAAACCCAGACATAACATAGGCCCACAATGTGGCTGGGAAATGATGTGTATGCGCTTGCCAAGTAGGTCGTACTAAAGTCGTGTTGATGACACGAACCTCTGCCTGAAATTGGTTGAGATCGGACTGGAGCTGATCCGTGATGTGTGTGATGGTGCTCATATCAGATCTACTGCCTGTGAATCCTGTTCCCTGCTCGGCGAGCACAGAGGGGGCAGGCCGACACGCTCAATCCCCCACCCGGCTTTCCTGAAAGAGCTGATTCATGATCCGATTCCTCTTTCCGGATCGCGGTAGTACTTCAAGGCCTTGGTCCGAATTTCCAATGATGCTCAGCCAGCAAAGACCGACGGCGAGACGGCAATTGCGGGAAATGCTTTCAGAATCTGACGGTCGGTAGTAACCAACGGTATTCCCAGATCTTGCGCGAGGGCGACGAATTCGCAGTCATACGCTGAACACCCGGATTGATCAGCGAGCGCCAAAACATGGCGAGAGATCACGCTGTATTCGTGTCCGGCCAACCACCGCTCTGCCTCATCGACTATGGAAAGCGCTTTGTCTATAGCCAATGCCTCTTTTCGGACCAGACCTATTAGCGCATTGCGAAATTCGGAACGCCACAGCAACGGAGCAGTCCATGTGGCATCGCGCCTTAGTACGGCCTCGCTCTCTTCCGTTCTTTCACCCTGGACATAGAAATAGATCAACAAATTCGTATCAGCCACGATCATGGCCGACCGACCGACTTGAGCCCGTTGAGGAAGCGATCAGTCAATTTCAGCCCTTTTGGAATTTGGCGAATGGCTCGCGCTCGTGCCAGCAATGTGTCGGCATCAACCGGCACGCTTTGCGTCATCTGTTCGAGATAGGAAATAACCTGAAAATTCAGACTTCGGTGTTGAGCTGCCGCCTGCTGTTTCAGTCTCTTCACCAACGGCTCTGGAATATTTTTGATGGTCAAGGTCGCCATAGCTTTCTCCTTGATGGTTCCATATCGAATCCATTATGGATGCTACCTGAGCAGCCTCATCCCGTCAAGAACGGCCAGGCGTTCCGCCATCACGTGTCTCGAGTAAAGCGGCCGTGCCTCTAATCTCCCACCTGTCCTTCCTGGAACAGCTGATTCATGATCTGATTCCGCTTTTCAGGGTCCCGATAGTACTTCAGCGCCTTAGTGTAATTCTCCATCGCGCTCTGACGTTTGCCGCGGATCGCGTAAATTTCCGCGATGCCGTGATAGGCCCGGGCATCTTCCTCATCGCACTTGAGCGCCCGGCTGAAGATATCCGCCGCTTCCTGAAGCCGATGCTTGCCCAACGCGAGCCAACCGAGCGCGGAATGGGCGGCTCCAAAGTTCGGATCGGCGTTGAGCGCGTCTTGATAACTTTTTTGCGCGAGGTCCAGGCGCCCGCGGGTTTCGTAGAGCCCGCCTAACGCGAAGTGGACTTCGGCGTCCTGCGGGTTCAGCTTCAAGGCGGTCTTGTAGGATTGCACCGCGGGTTCCATTTTTCCCTGTTCCGCGAGCGCACAGGCGAGATTGGAGTGCGCCGCCGAATCGGTAGGAGAAAGCTTGATCACTTCCCGGTACTCTTTGATCGCCATTTCCAACCGCCCTTGGTCTTGATAGGCCACTCCCAGATTCATTCGCGGCGGCGCATACTCCGGAGCCCGCTTCACGGCTTCGCGATACTCCTTGATCGCCATTTCACGATGGCCGGCCCGTTCGTGAATCTGCGCCAGAAAGTAATGGGGATGGGCAGCTTGCGGCAGCAAGCGAGACGCCTCCGTGTAGAAGTGGACGGACTGTTCCGAGCGGCCGGACTGCGCGAGAAACAGGCCCATCATCAAATGAGCGTACCCACAGTCCCTATGCCGCTCGAACAACTCCTTGACCCACGCCCCCACCAACGCGATGTCCTGCTCGGCTTCGAGACAGAGCGCATGGGTCTTCCACGCATCGGCAAACCGACCCTGCAGGAGATACACGACGTTTCGCGCGAAGAGAGGACGGGGATCCTTCGCTCCATCCGGATCCCGGCTCCAGGCCAGTGATGCGGCGTACAAGGCATCCCAGGCTCCGGTTACCATCGCGGCCTCGCATTGTTGCCGATGGGTGCTCATGAGCGACGGGGAGTCTTATCGCGTCAGCGCGTCTTGGACATCGGGCGGTGTCGCCTGTATGCCTTCGCCGAGGAAGGGAAACTTTTTGCCGAGCTGCTCCTTCATCCGCCAGGCGACCGTCCTGTACGACCAATGGCCCTTCACACCGGAGCGGAGTTTGGCGATATATTCCGCCTCGGCATAGTCCATCTTGAACAGACAACGGACTTTGAAGCCGAACGGAATGGCGTAGAGCGACGCTTCCTGATCCTTTTTCTTGAGCAACTCGATATCATGGCGCACCGCATCCATCGCCTGTCGATACTCTTGGTCCAATCTTGCCTCGATAAGCGGCGGCGGGACATCATATCCATGAAGTGTCGTGAAGTTCTGCTGCACTTGTTGGCATCGCCGATGGCGGTGCATATCGCGCCAGGCGCCGATGTCCATCAAGATATCGAAGTTGAATGCATAGCCGCTGCGGAACTCCTTGATCAGTTCATCGTATGGCCCGCGCCGTCTGGTGGCTACTTCGATGGTCGCGTGTTTCTCTTTCTCGGGCCAGTCTTTCACGACCTCGAGTATCTTCCGATACGGAGCCTGCGACACGCGATAGAGAAGCGTCGCGACAATCTCGTCGAGCGGACGATGCGAGTCGATCAGCTCGACCGACTCTACGGTCCCCCAGGTACTAGGCTGATCCAACCCCGTGCCCCGTAAAGCTTCTTTGGCATGGCGGGCCAAATCGGAATAGACGGATTCTTGATACGCATTCGCCTTGGCGTGCCGGGCCAGCGTGGGTGCCAAAGGGTCGTTCACGACGGAAGCCTGACCGCAGAGTTCGCTCCACAGATTCACCGGAGGCCGCTGACACGCTTCCTTGAGGTCCTCGCCGATCGCCCGCAATTCCGGAAATTGCGACGATAACAGACGTACAATTTGTTTTTCCAACGTCCGGATGCTGACGACTTGCCCGACGTTGGTCTTGGCCGCAAGAGGAAGCAGATAGCGGGTGACGTCAAAGGCGCGTGCCGCGATCGTCCGCTCATAGTCGGCCGGCTTCATCGACTCGGGACGCGGGTCCCGCTCCGAGAGGTAGGCGATCAAGGGATCGTGCAGGAGTCGATAAATCTCGGAGAGACTGCGGAGAATGCCTTCGTAGACCGCCTCGGTTTCGCTCCCTCGAATTTGGCCCGGCACAAACCATCGGCTCGACGCAAAGTTCTGATAGCGGCTGGATTTGGCTTGCCCATCCCAGAGAGGCTCGTCCTCCAGACGGATGGCGGCAAGCTCCGAGATATCCTCGAAACAGATGATGACGTGACCGAGGTCGGCGATCGACGCATGCCCGTAATCAAAGTAAAACTGCTCCCAGAACTTTTCGGAGGAATGGCCATGGACCCACCGGATGCTTTGTTCGATGGAGTCCGGCGAGCGACTGTAGCGCGCCAGTGCATAGGCGGATTTTTCCGGCGGCATGGGAGCGATGGCGACGACCCGGCGACCTGTTTGATCTTGACTCATGGGAGTTCTTTCACACCATATCGAACCGTAGGCCGCGCACTATACCTCTCACTCCGATGTGGCGCAAGCGGAGTCCGTTGACTTGCCGCGGAAGCCGCCGCTATAGTCCGCGCAAAACTCCGATCGAGTGAGATCACGTTCATAAGGAGATGACCGCGTGTCCGTTATCAAGGGCATCAAAGGCGTCAAAGATTTGCTGCCGGAGGAGACGCCCCGTTGGCGCCTCATCGAAGAGGCGGCCAGGCGGTGGGCCGGCCGATATGGATTTCATGAAATCCGCATCCCGATCTTTGAAATGACGACCTTGTTTGCGCGCAGTATCGGTGCATCGACCGACATTGTCGAGAAAGAAATGTACTCGTTCCTAGACCGGGACGGCACCTCACTGACCCTTCGGCCTGAAGGAACGGCCGGCACAGTCCGAGCCTATATCGAGCATAATCGTGCCGCGATCCCCGTTCCTCAGAAGTATTTCTATTTCGGGCCCATGTTTCGTCATGAGAGACCCCAAGCAGGGCGCCTGAGACAGTTTCATCAGTTCGGCGTCGAGTCGCTTGGTATGGCGGATCCCCAGGCCGATGTCGAGGTCATTGCTCTGCTCTGGAGAATCCTGCGTGATCTCGATCTCCCCGGTCTTACGTTGGAAATCAATAATTTAGGATCTACCGCGGATCGAGACGCCTACCGACCTCTCCTGGTGAAGTACCTCAAGCAACATGAATCCGGACTGTGTGCGAATTGCCGCCATCGCATCGACGTCAATCCTCTGCGGGTTCTGGATTGCAAGGTCCCCGCATGTCGCGGGATTACGGAGACCGCTCCCCGCCTGGCCGACTCGCTTTCCGAAACGGCTCGTTCGTACTTTACACAAGTCTTAGCCGGACTCGATATCATCAAGGTTCCATATGCATTGAATCATCGGCTCGTTCGCGGTCTCGATTACTATAACCTCACCACCTTCGAAGTGACTGCCACCAATTTGGGCGCGCAGAATGCCGTAGGGGCGGGTGGGCGCTACGACGGATTGGTTGAAACGCTCGGAGGACCGCCCACTCCCGCGGTCGGTTTCGCGCTCGGCCTCGAACGAATGTCTTTGTTGCTGCCGGAGTCCACGCTCGCAAAAGCGAAGGGGGATGTGGCGGTGTATGTCGCCGGATTCGGTTCTCAGGGTGCCGTGGCCGGTCTTACGGTTCTTGAAGAACTTCGTCTTGCCGGACTCCAAGCAGTCTCAGATTTTCGGTCCCGAACCTTGAAGGCTCACTTACGACAAGCCGATCGGCTTGGGTGCCGGTTCACTTTCATCATCGGAGATGACGAAGTAACGAAAGGTGTCGGTGTCCTTCGCGATATGGAGACCAAAGTACAATACGATGTACATCTCTCCACCGTGAGTCTTCAAATTCCCTCGCTCCTTGCCGGCTCCTGACCTGCGCTTTTTCAGGTTGACTTTCTTCCGAAAAGCACTTACTCTCCAGAAGAATATTAATTTATAACTATATATTATTCATCATAAATTCCTGTGGATTCAAGAAAAGTCGGCTTTCTTCTCGCTCTTCCCCCATCACACGCCAGTGCCGAGACCGTTCACGGTCTCGCGCGTGCGGCCCTCGACGCCGGCCATGAAGTCTATCTGTATCTGATCGATGAGGGCGTGAAGAATATCCACACCGATCACTATCGAGGTCTCGCACAGGCGGGGGCTCGGGTGTTTGCTTGCGCCTATGGATGCCAACAGCATCACGTTCCCACCGCGACTATCGACCCGAACATGTCCCTCTGCGGCCTCGTGGTGCTGTCCGGAATTATTGATGCCTGTGATCCTTTTTTGTCGTTTACCTAAGTCATCCTTCATGGCGAAAAACATAGCCGTCGTCATTCAAGAAGATCCTCGAAAAACCCATAGGCCTGTCGAGGCTCTCCGCATCGCACTCGGACTTGCGTCCGGATCTCACGTGACGACTGTGGTTCTCCTCGGCGAAGCGGTCCGTCTCCTTGGAAATGACACTGACGACATTGTCGACATAGAGATCCTTGAAAAGTATCTTCCTGCGATCCAACAGCTCGAAATCCCCTTTATTCTCCAAGATACAAGTGAGCAGATACCACTTCACGAGAAGTTTTCCATCCGACGTGAACCGGATGACACGATCAGGTCAATTGTTCGAGCCATGGATTGCGCACTCGTGTTTTAATTTCGAGGACTATCACCTCTATGCCGTCGATCGTCTACGTTGTCCGTTCTCCGATTCATACCCTGTCCTCTGCGCTTTTCTCCGAGAACGGTTCAGGAATAGTGCTTTCTTTGGAAGACCCGCTCCTTCCGGGTAAAGTATTGCGCACGGCAAACGACAGCCGAATACAAGAAGGGGCACATTTGTCCTATGAACAGGTGTTGGCAATAGTCCTCGACAGCAAGAAGGTGATGACTCTATGACTCCGAAGTCTCTGTATGAAGAAAATTCGTAGTCGTGGGAGTAAGAGTAGGAAAGTGAATAAAGAGTATAACGGATAAGATACTGATTCGATTGAATAAACGTGCGCCATTCAGCATGAATAACTCTGGGGATGAGTTCTCTATGGAACAGTTAGAACTTGTGAAGAGCTTGTGAAAGATGATCCGGAGGCTGATAGTGGCGTCTTCACTTAGCTCGACACGGCCCGGGCTGACATGGTATTGACGGCCGTTTTTTATATGTACGTGACCGGATGGAAAATAGTTATCCACAGGTGTGAATAATCCTGTGTATAGGATTTTGAGACGTTATGAAGATTGATACTGTTTGGCAGGATGCTCTGGAGTACGTCCAAGGCAAGGTTCCGAAGCAGGTGTACGACACTTGGTTCATACCGGTACATCTGGACCGGATTGAAAACTCGACGGCACACATAGCCGTTCCGAATAAATTCTTCGGAGAATGGCTGGATGCCCATTATGGCTCACTGCTGGCGGAAGCGATGGCATCGGCCCATGGCGGAGAGGTCACGGCGGTCGCATTTACCGTCCGTGAGAAGGGATCCCTACAGCAAGGGGAGCCCCAAGCCGCCGTGAATGGGCCTCGGGGTGTCACGCAGTCCAAGCCCCGGCGGGGAATCCAGCTGAATCCCAAATATACATTCAGGAACTTTGTCGTGGGCGCGGGGAATCAGTTCGCCCATGCCGCCTGCATGGCGGTAGCGGAGCAGCCCGGACAGACATACAACCCGCTTTTCATCTACGGCGGCGTGGGATTGGGGAAGACGCACCTCTTAAACGCCATCGGAAACCACGTCGGAGAAAAAAGCGATCTCCGGATCGCGTACCTGACCACGGAACAATTCACCAACGAGGTGATCAACTCCATTCGCTACGACAAGATGATGGATCTGCGGAAGCGCTATCGGCACATCGACATGCTCATGATAGATGATATCCAGTTCCTGGTGGGCAAGGAACGAACGCAGGAAGAATTTTTCCATACCTTCAATGCCCTGTACGAGGGGCACAAACAGATCGTCCTGTCGAGCGATCGTTTTCCCAAAGATATGCCGGATATCGAAGAGCGCCTACGATCACGATTCGAATGGGGACTGATTGCGGACTTACAGCCTCCCGATGTGGAAACCCGTATCGCCATCTTGAGAAAAAAATCGGAAGACGAGGGAGTCACCCTGCCGGAGGACGTCATCCAGTTCCTGTCCGTCACGATGAAAAGCAACATCCGGGAACTCGAAGGAAGCCTGGTTCGATTGGGTGCGTATGCGTCGCTGACCGGGCAAGTCATCACGCTGGATCTCGCCAAGAATGTCCTGCGCGATCTCATCGGGGACAAGAAAAAGATCGTCGCGATGGATGATATTCAAGAGGCCGTCTGTGCACAGTTCCACGTGAAGATGACCGAGCTGAAATCTCGACGCCGCAGCAAGACGCTCGTGCATCCCCGACAAATCGCCATGTATCTGTGCCGAGAATTGACCGACGCGTCGTACCCTGAAATCGGGCGGCAATTCGGGGGCAAGGATCATACGACCATCATTCACGCCTGTCGCCAGGTGTCGAAGGCGAAGGAGACCGACACGGTGTTGCAGTCGGCGATTGAAACGTTGAAGGAGCAAATTCTTAGAGGCTAAAACCTTGGAGAATCTTCCATGAAAGTACGTATCGGGCGGGATGAATTGCTGACGGGACTCCAGCGGGTCCAAGGTGTCGTCGAAAGACGGAACACGATGCCGATTTTGTCGAACATCTTGCTGGAAGCCAAGCAGGATGGGGTGGAAATCGTGGCGACCGACCTGGAGATCGGCATGCGAGGGTTGTACAAGGGAACCGTTCTTTCCACAGGCGGTGTCACCATCTCGGCCCGAAAATTATTCGAAATCGTGAAGGAGTTACCCCCGGGCGACATCGACCTGACGGCGACCGACAACAATTGGACCACCATCCAGGCCGGGAAGAGCCAGTTCAAGGTCGTCGGCCTCCCCAGCAGCGAGTACCCCGCCCTGCCGACGATCGAACGCGAAGGAATGATACCTCTTTCGGGAGAGGGACTTCTTGAATTGATCCGGAAAACACTCTTTGCCGCCGGCGATAACGATGCTCGGTATATCTTGAACGGCCTCCTGGTTTCCCTCATCGCGAACGACAAGAAAACCTCCCTCCGATTAGTCGGTACGGACGGCCATCGCTTGGCGGTCGCGGAGCAGGAAGTCGGCAAGGCCGGCAACAAAGGCGTGCCGCAGGAGATGAAAGCCATCATCCCCAAGAAGGCCGCGCACGAAATCCGTCATCTGTTGGAGGAAGGCGGAGACGCCGAACCGCTCATCGGGTTCTCGAAGAATCTCATGATCTTCCGCAAGAGCGGCTTGCTGCTGACGTCGCGGTTGATGGAGGGCAATTACCCCAACTACCAACAGGTCATCCCGAAGGAAGGCGGCAAGAAGATCAACGTGAGCCGGAACCAGTTTGAAAGCGCGTTGCGTCGCGTATCGGTGCTCGCGAAAGATAAGGCCAGCGCCGTAAAGATTTCGTTCGCATCCGACAAGATGACGTTGTTTTCCAGCAGCCCGGACTACGGAGAAGCGACGGAAGAATTGCCCGCACGATACGAGGGGGAGTCGCTCAATACGGGATTCAATGCGCGGTATCTTCTGGACGTCTTCAGTGTCATGGACGGGGAAATCATGTCGCTTCAGATGGAAACTCCGCTGAGTCCCTGTCTGATTCAGGAGCCGGAAAGCCCCGGCTTCAAGTGTGTGGTCATGCCCATTAAGATTTAGCGGGATGATGAAGGAATCAGCCGGCATCGTGGTCGCATCGCCCGCAAGCTCAATGAGCCGCTGCGTACGGCGGCCGCCGTCCGGCTTGGCGTTCGTATCGAGCGCCCCGCCGAGCATTGAACAATGCACGGCTCGCTTCTCAATAGACTGTTAGGAAACGGATGACTACGGACGACCCTTCCCAACCGAAATCAGACAGCTACAGCGCAGATCAGATCAAGGTACTCGAGGGCCTCGATGCCGTGCGAAAGCGCCCGGCGATGTACATCGGGAGCACGGGTGTCGACGGACTCCATCATCTGGTCTATGAAGTCGTGGACAACAGCGTCGACGAACATATGGCCGGATTCGGTGAAGCGATCGAGGTCACGATCCACATCGATGGAAGCGTGACGGTCATCGATAACGGACGCGGCATTCCCACCGGCATGCATCCCACGCAAAAGAAATCCGCCGCCGAAGTGGCGCTGACGGTGCTTCATGCAGGCGGCAAGTTCGAGCAGGGGGCCTACACCGTTTCCGGCGGCTTGCACGGCGTGGGTATTTCGGTCGTGAACGCCTTGTCGGAGTGGCTTGAGCTGGAGATCTGGCAGGACAGTCAGGTGTTCGAACAGCGATATGAACGGGGTAAACCGAGCGCGCCTCTCAATGCGACCGGCAAGACCAAGCGACGAGGCACCAAGGTTCGGTTCAAACCGGACGGTCAGGTGTTCGAGACGCTGGAGTTCAGTTTCGACGTGTTGGCCCAGCGGCTCCGCGAGCTCGCCTTTTTGAACAAGGGCCTGTCCATTACCTTGAGAGATGAGCGCAAAGAACCGGCGAAAGAACAGGTGTTTTTGTACAAGGGCGGCATCGTGTCCTTCGTCGAGCATCTCAACGAAGCCAAAACGCCGCTGCACAAGCCGATCTACGTCAAGGTCGAGAAGCCCGAAATGATTCTGGAAGTGGCGCTCCAGTACAACGACAGCTACGCGGACAACTTGTTTTCGTTCGCGAACAACATCAACACCAGGGAAGGCGGTACGCATCTGGTGGGATTCAAAGCGGCTCTCACCAGGACGATCAATACCTACGCCAACGCAAACGATCTCTTCAAGAAAGAAACGGAGTCGCTGACCGGAGACGATGTGCGGGAGGGTCTGACGGCGGTGGTCAGCGTCAAGGTCCGCAACCCGCAGTTCGAGGGCCAGACGAAAGCCAAGCTCGGGAACAGCGAAGTGAAAGGCGTCGTCGAGGCCGCCGTCAATGAGGCGTTAGGCAATTACTTCGAGGAAAATCCTCCGGTCGCCCGCAAAATCATCGGCAAGGCCGTCGACGCGGCCCGTGCGCGCGAAGCCGCTCGAAAGGCCAAAGATCTGATCCGCCGCAAGAGCGCGCTCGACGGGGGCTCGCTTCCGGGGAAGCTGGCCGATTGTTCGGAAAAAGATCCGGCGTTGAGCGAGCTCTACATCGTCGAGGGTGATTCAGCCGGCGGATCGGCGAAGCAAGGACGGGACCGCAAGTTCCAAGCGATCCTGCCCCTGAAAGGGAAAATCTTGAACGTCGAGAAGGCGCGCTTCGACAAGATGCTGTCCAGCGACGAAATCAGGACGCTGATCATGGCGTTGGGAACCGGGATCGGCCGCAAACGGGAAGAAGGCGACAAGGCGGAAAAAGACGCCTTCGATATCGCAAAGGCGCGTTACCACAAAATCATTCTCATGACCGACGCCGACGTGGACGGCAGCCACATCCGCACGTTACTGCTGACATTCTTTTTCAGGCAGATGCCGGAGTTGATCGAACGGGGATATGTGTACATCGCTCAGCCTCCTCTGTTCAAGGTCAAGAAAGGGAAGACGGAACGATACTTGAAAGATGAAGGAACGTTGAACGAGTACTTGGCAGACCTGGCGGTCGAGGATGTCGAGTTGTTCATGGAAGGGGTCCGGGAATACGTGTCGGGGCGGCGATTATTGCCGGTCCTCAAGAAAATGATTGCGTTCGAAACCTTGCTCGGTCGTCTCAATAAGAAGCAGCACGAATCGGCGATGCTACGCGCCTTTGTCGATGAACCGGGGCTGGATCGGGAGCTTCTCAAAAATCGGGCCGCGCTCCAACAAGCGGTCGCGAACGTCACCGGATCGCTGGCCGTCCTGTTCCCGAAGGCCACACCGGTGTTCGACGTGGTGGATGACGAAGAG
>CAYXKP010000127.1:0-13526 GCA_964465695.1 uncultured Nitrospira sp. | reverse complement strand
TCGGTCAACACACCATCAACAAGTTTCTTTACAGTCGTCCCTTGCACAAGATACCCACCCGCACTTCCCGGATCTCTGTCTGACTTGGAGTGCTTGTTAACTACAAAGACCCCTTTTAGCGTTGGGTAAAAGATCAACCCTCCTCTAGCCCATGCTCCCAATGGGATTTCAATTTTGTCTATCTCCCCATTAGGAGAAAGCCACCAAACATAGAGAGGAACATTCTTCGGCCAAGGCGTCAGATGTGTTCCATTGGTGAAATATGAGGCTGGATATAGAAAATATGCTTGCCTGAATGGATAGTACTTCACCCTATCTGCATCATACCGACGAAATGGGAGGCGGATGGGTGCCTGATTCTCTCTTTTATAGTAAACCAAGGGGTAATTCCCAAATTTCACATTCGGGACGGTTTCGTCGTGAACCACATAGCCATCACCTTCTCGGAGAATCGCATGCGCCTTGCCATCTGGGAATCTCGGCCACACGGAGATATATCGACAATTTAACTTGTCTTCTTTTCTATCAGGCGTTTGATCAATTAACTCTTCGCTAAACTTACCTCTGTAAAAGGTCCATATCCGCTTACCGGTCACAGGTTCACGTGCAACTGTCCTGTATTGGATAACCCCATCATGGAAACAGAAGTCCAATACGTGCTGTTTATACTTCGCTATGGTTTTTTTTCTTGTATCCCATATCAGCAGCCATGCGTCGTCTTGCACAATAGGCATAGCTGTACCACTGCCGAGAAACAGCACACGTTCATTGTCCATCCAATACACATCCCCTGGGAAACTATTCGTCGCCCATACACCGGAATCAACAATTGGATAGGGTGGTGGTTCCCCGCACGCCGCCATCTTCGGACTAACCACCAACACTACCAGCACAACGATCAGCGCTAGGTTTCGTTTCATATCCCTCTCCGTGATCAAGCCACGGCTGATCTGTCCTTACAGTTTCTTGTTCCGCCGCTGAGCGTCCCGCACACCCGTCAGCACCTGCTGAATCTGCTGGTGCAGACGTGCTAGAGCGCTGATGTCCATCGCCACACGCGAGACCAGGTGGCCGTCCAGGCCCTTCGGAGCCGCTTGGCCGTCCTTCGCATTCTTCGCAATTACAGCAAGGACAGCCGGTTCAATGAAGCCAAAATCCAGATAAGCCATGCCTTGAGAAATGCCTACACTCGTGTAGTTCGCGGTGCGGGGGTGTGCCGAAGAATCGGAGGGTTTCAATCGGACGCTCAGGGCAATGGTGGTGTCCTTGGGTTGGCTCATGAATTCACACTCCTTTGTCGCTGGGATAAAGACTATGTTGCATTCCTAACAAGATGGGCGTGAGTCTAAAAGGCCATCCGATGGCTGTCAAGGATCATCCGGCCCCATACGGCTTCCCTGAGCCGAGCGGATGGAATCTGCCCGAAAGTGCCTAGGTGTTGTAACTAGTCGAAAGAGGGGGGATGAAGGAGTCGGCCTCCAGTGGAGTGGCTGAGCCACGTTTGTCGCCCTTGTCCAGTTTTGAGGCGGCAGGCATTCACTTTGGCATCAAATCCAGCCCCGTCCGGTGTGAACAGGAAAACGTTAGGGCTGTTTCTCGGTAATGGTGAGTGAGCCTTGAGCGTCTACTTCAATTCGTTTATTTGGATTCGCCAGGACCGCGGGGATGACCGTTGCATCCATATACTCCTTGAGCTTCTGAGTGGATTGCAAGGCATCGAGGAACTCATGATGGAATTTCAGTTGCCCGCCATGCGTGCCATCCGTAAAGGCAAAGAAGTTCAGGAATTCACCGCCGATGTACAGGTCGTGAAAAAGCTTCGCGAGACAGTTTCGGATAATGCTCATCTTCTCCACATCAATTCCGCTCTGGTTCTTGCTCATCAGGTTCTCCTGGTGACACCCGCCCGTGACTCTGGAGCGCGCTGTAGTCGATGCGCATCTGTGCCAATCGCTAGAACAGGGTATAGATGAACGGCGCGACCGCAGAACCTTGAGTCAACACGATTAACGTACCGAACAATAATAGAACGACCAGAATCGGGAGCAACCAGAATTTCTTGCGCTCCTTCATAAACGCCCACAATTCTCTGATGAATCCCATGATGATTCTCCTTTCATCGCATAGGGGCAGCCGCCATACCCCGATCTCCTTACTTCCTTCGAGGTTAGCTAATTCTTGAGACTTTGTCATCGTTCTCACATCAAGCATGAGCTCGGTTTGCAGATGAATCGACCATAAACTCTGCACGCGGCCCTGCTCTACACGTGTTGGTTTGTACAGCCGTCAACTGAACACTTTGGTTATAACCTCCCCTCTTTGAGGGATATAGGAACAGTCATTTTTATATTAGAAGACGTGAACTAATAAACGTCTTTCGATTGTTTCGGCCGATTGGATGGTTCAGTTGCACATAAAGAAATTGTGTTCTGTTTCACAGAGCCATCCGTAAGGAGCATGAGTTGGAACAAGCTGTCTCACAAACCGGTCTTATAGGTCTTCGAGCGAGGCTACGGGAAACACCACTGCATGATCTTGTTCGCCATTATCGGACCATCAAACGTCGGGTGCTGCGGCGATCCGAAGGCGAGGCCTTTCTGTTGCGCCGATATGCGCGCATCCATGGCAAACCGCTCAACCTGACCCATCCCCAAACGTATACGGAAAAACTGTTCTGGCGCATGATTACCTGGAATCGAGGAAACATGCCTTCTCGGTTCACGCAGCTCACGGATAAGTATGCGGTGCGCGCCCATGTGGCAAGGACCGTCGGTGAGCAACATTTGATCAAGCTTCTATGGCACGGGACCGATCCACATGCGATTCCGTTTGATCGGTTGCCGACCGAATACGTCATCAAACCGAACCACGCCGCCGGACAGGTGATCATCGTCAAAGGACAGGCCGACCGAGACGCGATCATCCGGACCCTCTCAGGCTGGTTGGCGAGCAATTATTATTGGCACGGTCGCGAGTTTCAATATTACGGCATCAAACCTCGGATTGTCGTGGAGGAATACCTGCACGATCAGGGCGGCACGCCGCCCTTCGACTATAAAATCCACTGCTTCAACGGTGTGCCGGAGCATATTCTGGTGCGCAATCATACACACGACATCTGCCCCTATTTCGACACGACGTGGAATCAGCTCGACTTCTCCGATAAGGTCGGCGCCATCCAACCATGGGTACCGAAGCCGGTCAATCTGGAAGAAATGCTGGCACTGGCTGCGAAACTCTCCGCCGGGTTCGGGTATGTCCGTGTCGATTTCTACAATGTGAAGGGGCGAGTCTATTTTGGCGAGTTCACCTTTACGCCTGCCGCAGGCATCCTCAAATATACGCCTGAAAGTTGGGATGTGAAGCATGGGGAGAAATGGGATTTGTCATTGGATGCCAGAGCAAGAATGTGATCCGGCAGAGCGGCAAGCGAGCCGGTTGAGTCATGTACTAGGAGGAGCTGATGCGCGTTCGGGTAGCATATCTCATTGTGCTTGGCCTTGCCGGTCTCTTAGCTTGCAATGCCGAACAGGCAGCCGAAACGCTATCGACGGACAACACCACGCCTGCGCCCAACCCGACTCCTCCTCCCCCACCGCCGCCCCCTCCGCCTGTTCCTGCTCCTCCTCCCGCTCCTGAGAATGTCTACAGCCGTATGTTTCCAGAGTTGCCGCCTTTCGCGCCCCCGACTGATGAAGCCCGGGAACAGGCGAAACAGCTCGGAGTGAGAGGAGGCCTCCTCGATGCTCGGGACGGTCAGCGCGACGCGATCAATCCCGACAATCCTAATATGACCAAGGGAGTCACCTTCTTCGGTCAGTTTCTGGATCACGATCTCACGCTTGCCTTGAGGGCGCCGCTGCTCGAGCCAACGGATCCCAGACGAACGACGAATTTCCGCACGTCCAAGTTTGATCTGGACAGCCTGTACGGAAACGGTCCGGAGGGGTCGCCTGAGCTATACGAAACTAATTCGGGTGACATCAAATTCCGCATCGAAGCCATCCCTGGATCTGAGCAAGTCTCCAAGAACGGCGCGGTACGATTCGACGTCCCGCGCGATTCAACCAACCACGCGATTATCCCAGACCCACGCAACGACGAAAACGTCGTCATCAGTCAATTCCACCTGGCGATGCTGAGGTTTCACAATGCCGTGGTCGATCGGTTGCGTTCGGATCCGACACAGGCACAGCGTCCGGCCCGGGAGCTGTTCAACGAAGCGCGCCGTCTGGTGACGTGGCACTACCAATGGATTATCCTCCACGAATTTTTGCCGTTGACGATCGGGCAGGAACGGGTGGATGAAATCCTGCAGAACGGGCCGCGCTTCTACAGGCCCCTCGACCGGACACAAGATGCCCTCTTCCGCAATTCGAGAGGCGATCTGTTGATTCCGGTGGAGTTTGCCGTGGCCGCATTCCGGTTCGGCCATTCGCAAGTTCGTCCCAGTTACCTGTTGAATTTCGGCCCGGATGCAGGGGCGCCACTCATTCTATCTCTCTTCGATGATGCAGCCGATCCAAACGATCCCAATCCTAATGACTTGCGGGGCGGCAAACGGGCGCCACGCCGGTTCGTCGACTGGCAGAGTTTCTTCAAGTTCGATACCGTCAACTTCGGGCCCAACAAGAAGATCGACACCAAACTCTCGAGCGCGCTCATGCAACTCCCCGGCTCACGCGGGCCCGCGCCAGGTCTGCCAGCGGATGGAGTGCAGTCGCTGGCTTCCCGCAATCTCATGCGGCATGTCAATTTCGGGATTCCGTCAGGGCAAGAGATTGCCCGCGTGATGGGCGTTCCGGCGCTCACGGCCGAACAACTTGCCGAACTGGAGCGGTTCAATATGCACCAAAGCACCCCGCTCTGGTATTACATTCTGAAGGAGGCGGAAATATTGGAGAATGGCTTGCGCCTGGGGCCGGTCGGAAGCCGAATCGTCGGGGAGGTGTTCATCGGCTTACTGCAAGCCGACACAAACTCTTTTTTAGTCGTCGAGAGAAACTTTCAACCGACCTTGCCGTCGGCTACGCCAGGAAAGTTCGAGATTACCGATCTGCTAAATTTTGCCGGTGTGGTTCATCCGCTGAACTAGATGGTAAAGGAGCTCTCGAAATTCATGCCGCCGGCGCTGACCAAGAGGAGAACTACAGATCGGAACAACCAGAACTTTTTTCGCTCCTTCAAAAAGGCACACGGTTCTCATAGAAGTCCCATCCCGCACGCAAATTCTCTCCAGGGACCCGTCCTCATTTCGGCTCATAAAAGCTACATACGGTTTCCCACGCGAATGCCGCATAGGCCAACTGCCACGAAGGGAGAATGCTGCAACCTGCTGAGGAACTGTCAGGAAGGGGGTTGTTTTTTCTCTTCCAGGCGTACAAAATATTGCCGCTTTGTCCGTGCTGGCTCAACTCGTCCACCATTCATATCATAGAGAGGCTAAACCGTGAGTCTTCGAAATGTTCTGCGGCTTGCTCTTACAGTAAGTATCTGCGGCACCGTGGGCCAAACCTGGGCCTATGACGCCAGCCCCAACACCGGCGGCAGTCTGGACGCCTGCACCCAAGTGACCTTTGAGGCCTTTACACCCCCGCCGTTCTCACAGGATAAGAATAATGTGCCGGTGGCGCCGAATTCCGAGTTTTCATTCCTCGCATCCAAAACGACCAATCCCCAACGCATTACCGTGAAGATCAAGGACGAAAAGGTCCCTGTCACCGTGACACCCATCAATAATGGGTTCCTCGTCAAAGGGAAGATTCCCGCTACGGTCAAAGGAAGCTTTATCCGTGTGGACATTTACGCCAAAGGACCCAACGACTGTGACAAGGCCGACGGTTGGCTGCTGAAAGTCGGTAACTGACGGCACACGAGGCGATGGGGGTGGGGGATGTCCCTGCCCCGCTCGTTGCAACAGTCGCCTGGATTGCTCACGACTCTTCTTCTTCTTCGAGGGATTCGATCGCGTCTCGCAATCCCGCCACAAAGGCCTCCGGCTGAGTCAGGGCGTTCTCCGTCAGTTGGAATTCACTGACCAGCACGCCATCTTTATCGACCAGTAGGAGACGATAGCCCTCTTTCATAAAACTCCCTCACCTTCACATGGCCGGGAAGTAAACCGAGTTGATCTGAGTTAAGGAACGGTTCGTGATAAGCGCGCTAGAAGGGAAATCGGATCCCCAGCTGGACTTCATTTGGGATCAGCTGTGGACCGAACAGATTCTTGGGTCCGGCGTTGAGAGAGCCCAGGGAGGGTTGCGCATTCAGCGAACGATCCAACTCCGTAGCATAGCCGCCGCCAAATCCCGCTCCGATGTAAGGCAGGAGCGTCGTCCCTCCCAGTGATATCGGTTTCGACAGGGTCGGAATGGTTCGCAGGACCAATCCATTCTCCCCAGACGTGACAGCCGGCGGTATCGGCGCTGCCGATTCCGTTGGGGCGGTGACCGAAGAGGTCATCGTGGGGGACGTTGCCGGCTCAATAGCAGAACGTCCGTCAGCGGCATGGGAGAGCGACCAGCACACACTTACGCTCATCGCAATACCGATCCTCATGGACCACTTGATGACGCGGGTCTGATGCATGCCCCTCACCATACAACTGATCCGACATCGATTCAAGTAGCCAGGACGGGTCAGGTCGTCTGCTTGATGGACTGACCAAAAGGTAGCTGCGGTGGCTCCTCTCATCAAACCTCGTTTCATACTTCTTCTATTTGCTTGGTAGGCCGGACTCATCACGATATCGTAGGCGCTACGCACCGACGAGATTGATATCGAGATCCTCTATGCGAACCTATGACATGGCGGTGGTCGGCAGTGGACCGGCCGGCCAGAAAGCCGCAGTTCAAGCGGCAAAGCTGTCCAAACGCGTGGCCATCATCGAGAAGGCCCCGCAGTTGGGCGGAACGTCGCTCAATACCGGTACCCTGCCCAGCAAAACCCTGAAAGATACGATCGAGTACCTTCATGGATTGGGACGGCGGGGATTGCATCAACTCGGCGCCGAACTCACCAAACAATTGACGCTTCCCGACCTGATGATGCGCAAGGACCAGGTCATCGAGACCGAAGTGGCCGTCATCACGAATCAGCTGCGGCGTAACGGCATCGAGACCATTCAGGGCACGGCAAGCTTTGTCGATCCACATACCTTGAACGTGGCGAAGTCGGACGGGCAAGTCGATTATGTCCATGCCTCGACCATCGTCTTGGCCACCGGGTCTCGCCCACGCCGTCCTCCGGACATTCCCTTCGACGACCTGATCGTGTGCGACTCCGACTCATTTCTCCGCACGACCAAGAACCCTGCCAGCATCATCGTGATCGGTGGGGGCGTCATCGGCACCGAATATGCCTCGATGCTGGCCGCCTTCGGAATCAGCGTCACCCTCATCGATCGGCGCACGCAACTGTTGCGGTTCTTGGACCGGGAAATCGCACAAGCCCTCGACTCTCAAATACAGCAGAATGGAGTCGTGATGCGGCTCGGGCAGGAACAGCTGGACATCTCGATGAACGAGGCCGGATATCCGGTGGTCCGGCTGCAAGACGGCGAAACGGTGACGGCCGATATGGTGCTCTACACGATGGGACGGACCGGCAACACAGAGGCGTTGAATCTGCCCGCCATCGGCCTGGCGACCGATCGGCAGGGACAACTCGCGGTCAACGCCCAGTACCAGACCGCTATTCCCCACATCTACGCAACGGGCGATGTGATCGGATTTCCCGCGCTCGCCGCGACGGCCATGGAACAAGGCCGTCTTGCCGCCTGTCATGCGTTTCACATCCCCGACGCACACGAGATCAAGGTGATTCCATACGGCATCTATAGCATCCCCGAGGTCTCGATGGTGGGAAAGACCGAAGAAGAACTCGCCGCCGCTGATGTCCCGTACGCCGCCGGGAGAGCCTTTTTCCGGGAAATGGCGCGTGGCCACATCAGCGGTGACCTCCACGGTTTCTTGAAAGTGATTTTTCACCGTGATACGCACGCCCTCTTAGGCGCCCATATTATCGGACCCGGCGCGACCGAATTGATTCACATCGGCCAGTCGGTCTTGACCTATGGGGGCACGGTGGAATACTTCGTCCATAATGTCTTCAACTACCCCACGATGGCGGAATGCTACCGCACCGCTGCGCTCGACGGACTGAATCGGCTGCACCACCCTCTCTCCGCACCTTGCCCTCCTGGCCGACCGGCTTGCGCCGGAAAGCCGACTGGATCGATACAATAGGTTTTGCGCGAGCGTTTACAAAGGTATATACTCTCTAAAGTGGGGCAACGTGATCTACGTGGAGTCGTAGGCATGAGTCTCATTCCAACCATCCTCTTCTCATCTCCGTACAGTTCCCTATCCGTATCATCCTCCCATGATCTCCGTCCGGTGGTCGGTCGCCACAGGAGGTATGCCCATGCCCATTCCACGGACGCTTAAAAGTCGTCTCGATCGGGAACATGTTCATTACGATGTCTTGCCTCACTCACAAACGTACCGTGCAGTAGCCGTGGCGCAGACGCTCCATCTCCCGATACAAGAGATGGCGAAGGTCGTCATCGTCAAAGTGAAGGAGCAATTCGTGACGACGGTGTTGCCGGCGACGGCGAAGGTGGACGTTCAGCGCCTGCGGAAGCTCTTCGGCACC
The DNA here is from genome assembly GCA_964465695.1 of uncultured Nitrospira sp. Classification (GTDB taxonomy): domain Bacteria; phylum Nitrospirota; class Nitrospiria; order Nitrospirales; family Nitrospiraceae; genus Nitrospira_D. The sequence goes on along the minus strand of CAYXKP010000127.1, from coordinate 4,871 downwards.
CACCGTGTCCGGCTTGCGACCGAGGAAGAGATCGCGCAGCTCTTTCCGGACTGCGAAGTGGGAGCCATGCCGCCCCTCGGCACACTCTATGGACTTCCGGTCTATGTCGATCGGTCACTCACCGGTGATGAAGAGATTGTCTTTGAAGGGGGGACCCATTCGGAGGCGATCCGCATGCGCTATTGGGATTTTGCCGCGTTGGTATTTCCCGTCGTGGCCGAATTCCACCGACCGCCCGTCGCGACCTGTTGATCTCGACAGTTCGTTATCGAGTCCGCGAGACGAACGGCTCCGTCGCCGCTCACACCACCGTTGATGCCACCCGGCCATCGTCACTCGAGCACCATCCCGCCTCTCGCTTACGAATATCCGGTTTTCTTCACCCAAAGCTGCTAGGATGCTCCCGTGCCTCTCGGAGCGTGCCACCTGTTGTGAAAGGAAACCCATGTTGAACAGTTCAAAACTCATAGCGGTCTGCATCGTCACCTCACTCATCGGCCTACCGACCCTCTCATTCGCAAAGGCGCGAGGGGGAGGAGGCTATTCGAGCGGGGCTCGCGGCGGAAACCCATCAATGGGTATCGGCAGCCGTGGATCCCGCACGTACCAAGACAACGGCGCCAAGCCGATTGAACAGTCCGCCACCGCCAAGCCCTCGACGACACCACCGCCTCATACGGCGAACAGCCCGACACCCCAGCCCGCCGCGGCGACCGCCCCTTCCTGGTGGCAGCGCAATCCCCTCCTCGCCGGAATCGCCGGTGGATTGGCAGGAACCTGGATCGGGCACATGATTTTTGGTGCGACGGAGAGCAGCGCCAAGACGACGGAGGCTGCCGACGCGGAACCAGAATCGGCATCCGGCTCCTTCGGACTCGTCCTCCTGCTGATGTTGATAGGAGCCGGCGCACTCTACTACTTCAAGAAAGTCCGTCAGACTCCCGCTCCGGTGTTCACCGGACTCTCTCGCAACACGGTCGCAAGGGGAAGCCTCCTCGACATCTCGTCTCATGACCGCACCGACGGGCCGTCCACCGATAAGGCCTACACCGTGACCTCCGAAGATAAGACAACCTTTCAGCAACTGCTGATCGACATCCAATCCGCCTGGACTGCACAAGATGTGGCGGCATTGCGACGCTGGGTGACACCGGAGATGCTCAGCTATTTCAGCACCGCCTTGGCTGAGGACAACAGTCGAGGCGTTCAGAATCACGTGGAAGGAGTGGAGCTGCTCAAAGGAGATGTGCGCGAAGCTTGGTCCGAAGGAGACCAGGACTATGCGACGGTGGACCTGCGCTGGAATGCCCGTGACTATACCGTCTCCACGACGATCCCGCGCGGAGAACCGGGCTATCTGATCCAAGGCAGCGAAGAAACACCGACCGAATCGCGCGAAGTCTGGACCTTCATGCGCGTACGGGACGGCCGGTGGCTCCTATCGGCCATCCAGCAATAATTCATCAACGCCGGTGGCTGACTCCGGAGTCAGCCACCGCTCAGGAGTGAAAACAATCCGTCAGAATAGCGTCGGCCGCTTTACGACCCGACAGCAGCGCGCCGTCAAGAGTTCCACTCTCTCGATAATCACCGCAAAGATATAGACCGTCAGCCGCGCGGGGAGATGTGCCATGAGGCGAATGGGGTAATATCTCCGCCGGCGGCAACGCACGCCTGATGTGATCGGTCCGCAGATGCCGCCAGGCATTGACAGAAGGGCCAAACCAGGATTGAAGAAACGCCTGTACCGCCTGTGGCAGGTTCTCCCGCGCTTGGATTGGTTCTGCTACGGTGACCGAGATCAACGCACGTCCGACCGGCGCATACGACGGCGCGGCTTCACTCAGGACGCAAACCGTTCGGACCAGTCCATGCCCCTCCCCATTCAGCATCAACCAGGGCCCTCGGTGCGGAGCGGCAGGCGCATCGAAATACAGTGTGATCGACGAACGAGCAGCGTGAGACGGCCCAGACTCCCCGCGCAGATGCGCTGCGGTAGCATCGTCAGTGGCGATCACGAGCACATCCGACGTGAGGCGCTCCCCGGATTCCAGTACAAGGCTCAATCCCTGAATCTCCCGCACCGACTGATTGACACGAACCGTTCCGGCAGGCAAGGCACCCGCCAATTGTTGCGCAATCGCTCCCATGCCATCTCGTGGGAGCGCCGTGGTGCCTCGGGAGAATGCCCCCCAGATGTGCTCGAAGATCCAGCCCGGCGTCGCCAATGCCGATTCCAACAACACACCGCCAAGAAACGGAGAGAAAAAACTCGTCAATATGCCGTCCGAAAATCCATAGCTCTGCAAGGCTTCCGCGGTCGAACGTGGAATCGTTGCGGATGAGTTGGAGTGCTGCAACGCGTCCCGGCGGAGGCGCCAGAGCCGGTATTTATCGGTGAAGGTGCCGATGGGGTTGAATAAGGTCTGGACGAGATCCTGTGGTCGCCGAAACGGATCCGTCAGCTGATGAAAGTGCCCGGCAAAACGGATGAGCGCGCCAGGATGAAACGGCTTGAGATCCAGCCTCGCGTAATCCAGCACCCGACGAGCTTCCGGATAGCCGCCGAGAAAGACCTGAAATCCCCGATCCAGCAGGAAGCCTTCCACACGATCCGTACGCGCACGCCCACCGACCCCGTCAGAGCGCTCAAGGACCGTACAAGCAAGACCGGCTTCCGACAAACGGCGCGCACAGGCCAACCCGGCAAGACCGGCGCCGATAATACAGACTCGCGGAGCAGCAGGCATCAAGGATTATTGTAGAAGAAGGTGGCAATAAGATTAAACAGTGAATACGCGAGACACCACGCCAGCATAAAGACTCTTGCAACTAGAGAATGGTCGACACTCATCACTCCCATCTAAAAGTGGCGGTCATGCGAGTCAGCCGCTTCCCTTACCAGAGCCAAGGAATGAGCACATACGCAACGGCCGAGACAAGTACTCCAATCACCACACCAAGCAGTCCCGCCACATAGAGTCCTGCAAACGGCGCTGCAAACACGATCAAGATCATGAACACAGCCAGTGACCGATGGTCTTCGTAGAACCGCCGACGGGCCTCAGCCGTGAAGATACCGTCTCGAGTGGAGTCCGATCTATCAGACATGCCGGTAGTATAAACGAAACCCACTACCGCTGTCCGAGTCAGCAGTCCTGATCATGAGTCCTGGGGAACGCAGCATGTCAGTGGAAGGTCGGACCCGTCCCCGGCCCTGTTCCACCCGCGGCGCTGCAGCACTTCTTGAACTTCTTCCCGCTGCCACAAGGGCATGGATCATTGCGTCCGACCTTGGTGCGGCCCGTGGGCTCGGGATCAAAGTCGTGTACTTCGAGCCGTGCCTGATAAATCGCTCGTCCAAGGTGAGCGTACTCACTCATCGCCTCAGGGAGGACTTCTATGATCGATTCGGCAAACTGCTCCAGATTATCCTTCCCCTTCGTTTCTTGATGGTAGGCCTCGGCAAGTTTCGGGGATGTAAAAAATGTGAGTGTCATCAGCAACGCCCCGAGGTCTTCATCAAGCTCATCAGGCACGTACGTGCTCCACACCTCCTCAAGGTAATCGTAGCCGATCGAAAACCCTTGTGCCCACTGACTCAGTGGTGCATCGGGATTCAGGTTATCCATCGGCAAGGGCCTTATCGCGCATCCTGGCGGAAGAGCGGCATTTCCCTGTAGCCCTTCCTGGCAACATCTGTTGTAGAGAGCCATCATGGCCTTGAGCACCCGCTCCGCTTCTTGTTGTGTCTCATACTGCGCCTCTTGGTCGTTGAAGATCAGCGGAAGCCATTCCGACGGCGGGATCAACTCCGGCGCGTTCGCCAGGCAGAACAAGAAGCCGGCCAATTGAGGATACGTGAAGGTGTCTTTGGGCCGCTGCGGTGAAGAAAGAAAGCGAGCTAAGAGCGCCGCCTGTTCACTGGTGAATGGTGGGACTGCAGCCGTCATGTATTGCGCAGTTTGTCAGGTGCGGCTAATGCATTTCAATCCTTCTTCAGCTTGGCTGACTGTACCTCTGCTTCACCCACTCATCGGCTGCTTGGGATACACCAAGAAGTCCTCTCTGAAGTACCAGTCCCACATCTAGATGTTGATGTCTTCTGGATATCCGTATGGCTGGGCTGGTAAAAGATGACGGTGATCTGGGTGTTGCTGACCAGTCCTGAAAGGAATGTCGTGTGATAATGCCAACTCTCAGGACGATCAGGATGCGCGCCCATGTACTGCGAGATGCCGTGTTCGCGAGCATGAGGAGCAGGCAGCGCCTCGTGCGCCGCGCATGCCTTGCGACGGCATTGCTGGTCACAATCGCCGTCGTGGCTCAGGCGGTGCGCGCAGGCGGGGGCAAGACGACGTTCAAGCGTATCTCGACACAGTTCATCGCGGCTTTGGGCGATCCAGGTGCGACCTCCGGGAGCGGCGCACAATTGTGGGGTCTGTGGCCGCTGGACCCAGGTCCTCGAGGCATTAAGCTGAGCCGCTATCAATTACTAAAAAATTCCGGTGGCGTTGCCCCGGCGCGCTGGAAGTTCGACGAGACGGACTGGTGGCTGGAGGAACACGGCTTGATTATGGAGCAACCGACCATTCCACTCCCTCCCGGCAAATACCTGGTCACGGGCGCCCGCAAGGTGACGGCCGTGCTGACGATATATCCCACCGACAGCCATGGCGACAGGCGCTGGGAGCTTGATCAAGGCGCCACGCTTTACGACGTCACTCACCTGGCCTGCCGTTCCGCGCGCTATACACCGGCAACGGGTGGTTCGTGCTCGCCGGCTAACGCAAAGCAGACGGCGTTTCCGGTTGCACCAGGGGGAGCGATGCCGCCGGTCGAGGGCTGCACGAAGCAGGACTATGCGGTGC
>CAYXKP010000126.1:5910-13559 GCA_964465695.1 uncultured Nitrospira sp. | reverse complement strand
TAGTCGATTTTTGGTTGAGGTTGGGGGTGGGGTATTTATTTTTTTTTTCAAAAGACAAAACAAAAGGCTTTTGTTTTTCTTTTGTTTTATTTTTAAAATATGGTTGAAGTGGGTCTTGTTCAAAGGCCCTTTAGAGCTTTGGCTGGGCTAATTGTTGTAGTGTTTATTGTTTTCATCTTGAGCGTTTCGCTTATTGGAGCAGGCGCTACTGTTCGCAATTGGACAACAGGCGTTTCGCTTGTTGGGGGCTTTTCGCTCATGTCTTGCACGCTTGTTCGTGAACCAAGGGTTGTTGCTTGTGCCAGTGGAGACAAATGGGTAGCTGTTTGGGAAAGAGGTGAAAGCGGAGGCTCTGTCGTGATGCACCCTTATGCCTTTCGCCGATCAAAAGACCTTGCCTTGCGAGACACAAACAATTACCCAACTAATGCAACAACTTTTCCATGCCTTTGCCACGTCAATGATGCAACTAGCTTTCCAAGCGTAGATTGCAACCTACTCACTCCATGCATGCTTGAAGTGGAGCTTGTCGCTAGAATGCAACTTTCAGATGGTGTTTTTGGCTATGCGGGTGCTTCTTCCATTGCTATTGGCTCGCTCATACTTGCCGCCATTCTCATTGCACTTGTGCTTGTCATTTGCGCCTGCTCATGCAGGCGAGAAACCTTGGTTCCGTTAAGTAATTTCAAAATTGACGACAATGAGTGAGGGGCAGCAAGAAGATTTTTCAGAAGAGATAAAGGCGCTTTATGCAACTGCAACGTCAAAGAAGCGAGCAAGAGAGGAAGAGGGCAATAATGAAAAGATAAGAGCTTTCATGCAGGAGTTTCGCACAGTGATCAATGGCAACGTAAACACTGATTCTTTTGACTACATTTGCAATGTCCTTCCGCTTAGTCTCTTGGAAAAGCTTGAAGAAAAAGGCTTTAAGGTCATTCGGCTGCCACTTGAAACTCCGCCTCGGTTTCGCATAACTTGGTGAAGAAAAAAATTAAAGGGAATGCATCCATGGATGGGTTGTAACCATAACACTCCTGTAAGCGCAGACTTGGAAAGCACCCAAATGATTTAGATTTTGATCCAATCCTAGCGGTCATCAAAAAAACTAAATTATGGAAGAGGGTGGAGATCGCATCGCTGAACTCGAAGCAGCCTACAGAAAGGCGCAAAAACGCGCAATCATTGCTGCATCTCTAGCCAATGAAGCACTAGTTGAGCTTGCCATGGCGAAAAGAACTTCTCTCCCATCTGGCGCTGCCGTCAATCCAGCAAAGGAAAAGAAGCAAAAAGAGGATGATGGACCATTTTTCTGCGAAGGAAACCTTTTTGCTGGCACTCCATGTCCAGGTATTTGCAAGAAGCGAGCAGCAGATACGCGCTTTGAAAAGAAGCTTCACGTTACCTGCAAAGACTGCAAAAAGGCCATGAAAAAGGAAAAGAAACAAGCGGCCGATGAGTGAAAAAGCAAAGTGCTTTTTTGTTAAGCTTTCAATGAAGTGTGTCATTTGCCAAAAAAGTTCCGCACACATTTGCGGAGGGTGTGGCAAACTCGCTTACTGTGGAGACAAATGCGCAGATGAGGACTGGGCAAACGGGCATCACGTGGAATGCATTGGCTTGCGTTACAAGGAGCCAAATTACCCGGCTAAGGAAATTAATCCGCCTTACAATGGCGCATCCAAGGTGACCGTTACATATTATCAAGTCAATGAGAGGCAAGGAAATGCCGCCGACAATTCATATCCAAACTTGAATGATGAGTTGCTTTTTTTGGATGCAAGCGTTCCTTTTGAATTTTTTTCCAAAAGATTCAAGGAGAGAGGATGGGGCGAATTGACAAGAGAGGTCTTTGAAAATTTTAGATCTCAAAAAAGTTATGCCGATCAGGTTTATGTGACTAATTTTTTGAAAGATGCGAAGAAAGGTTTGCTTTTGACTTTTCAAAAAAGCAACGGCTGGCCAATTCTTTACATGCTTTTTGACAAGGAGCGTCAAAAGGTAGAGCTCTCGTATTGGACTCGATCGTTTGTGAATGATCTTCAAGAAGCTATGACTGGAAATATCGAAAGCAGAAGACTGGGGCCCTTTGCACTTTGTTTTGGAACGAAAATTGCAACAGAAATGTATGGATCTTTCAAAACTCTGTACTTGGTCGCGATGCCTTCTACTCAAAAAGTAATTGCTGTCATTGATGCAAAGTTGCGAGAAAATGACAGACATGGCTTGAATCTTTACTATGGTCTCCCTCGTTCAGCTTTGAGTGTGGAATCTTTGTTGGAAGCATTGCCTTTTTTTTGGAAAGGAGAAGAGTCTCAGGCAAAGAAGCAAAAGTTTGAAAGCGTTGACTTACGCTTCAAAGATTCAAATCTCAAATCAAAGAAGATTGAACCTCCTTACAAAAGCGCTGTGGTTGTGACTCGGACTCTCTATCTAAAAGGAGAGCGACAAGAGCCAATTGTTCAGAAAAAGTTTCCAAATTTAAATGATGATGTTGCTGTCGCTAAGATTATTGCAGACTCTGATGCTGTAGCATATGAAGGTGTAAAAAAGTATTTTCGTGAAAGATTTCGGATTGAACTTTCAAAAGAAGCATTTGAGTCTGTTTATTGGAGCAAAACTGGCGATGATCAACTTGATATGACCGACTTTTTAGCGGATGCAGAGAATGGATTGCTTCTCACTTTTCAAAAAGAGGATAATACGCCAATTCTTTACATGCTTTATGAGCTCAAGATTGACAGATTGTGGCTCTCTTGTTGGACTCGCTCGTTTGTGAATGACTTGCTGGAAGCACATTACGGAAATATTGAAAGCAAAGGTATTGGCACTTTTGCTCTTTCGTTTGGAACAAAAATTGCTCTAGAGCATTTTGGCTATCATAATGAGTTGCTTTTTTTGGACCCATTGCCATCCACAGAGTATGTCTTAGATGCAGTCAAGATTGAAATTCAAAAGACATTGGATGGGAAGCGTTGTGTGGATGCAGTTGCGTTAAGCAAGACTTACGAAGATCTTTGGCTTCCACGCAAGCGACAGAAAAATTAAAAATTTAATGTCCATCTCAAATGAGCGTCTCGCCACATTCTGACAAGTAGCTCCAAGAAAATTTCATATCGATTTCCCCATTGCCAGTTTGATAGGTAAAGTTCAAGCTCAAGACGCTCATATGGATTGTCCAGCACAGTAAAGCGAAGAGCTTGTGCAATTTTTTCTACCGCGTAATAATCCTCTTGATTTTGAAAGGAAACTCTGAGGACCCATCCGTCTTGCTCTACGCCAATTGAAAAGTTTGGAGCAGAGTATGTGCCTTCTTTGCGCTCTGAAAGACTTTTTGCCAAATTGTGCACATGATGATTCACGCCATCATCTTGAAATTCTTCGGACCCCCTTTTGACTTCAATGTGACTTGCATAATGCGCATGGTCAAACCAGTCCCTAGTTGCGCATGCCTCTCCGCAGTAAAAGCGATCACAGTGGGCGCAAAGGGATGGAGGGGAGGCATGCGCGGTCGAGCAAAAGGCACAAGAAAAAGACATTTCATGCGAGAATCATTTGTCAGTATTTATTCTTCTGGAATTCTAAATTCAAAAAGGTCGCCTGGAGCAAAATCTTCTACATGATATGTCTTGTGAATGGCGACAGGATAATTTTTGACAAGTCCGAGCTGAAAATCCATAACTGGATCAATTAAGCTCGCACACTGTTTGCATCGTTCGGGCATGCACCAATTGCATGACATCCAATGAAACTCAACTCCATCACTTCGAGGTTTCCACACTTTGCACAAAAAACATTCAAAATGTGGGTGAAAGCGTTTTTGCAAAAAGGCCAAGGTCCCAAAACGCCCGCAAACAACGCAGTCGCACCTTGTCAAAGGGCAATCGTTAACATTCTTGTGAAAAAAGCCACACCTCGCGCAAAGCGGAGATTGCTTGCAAAACTGCGTGTGATGTTCCCAATCCTTTCCTTTTGGTCTCTTTGGCAAAAGCTTCTCTCTCCGCTTTTCTAACTTTCTCTCTACTCGCTTGTGCTTGATGCGAATGCGACGCAACGTCATGCCAGTCGCCATGAGCGACCTCTCTTGATGCGAAAAGTAACTCATGAGTTTCTTGCAAGTGAGTGATAAGTTGGCTTGATCACGCGTCGTGAGCCCAAACTTGGGGTCCAAGTTGAGAAAAAGAGACCTAAAGACGGATGAAAAAATGAAACCCTCCATTGATTATTTTTCACCAAGTGATGACATAATCGAACTTGTTGTTGAATTCGACCTTGAAGCCTGCCGCTTTGAGCGCTCTTTCGGCCCCAGGAGCAATGTTGATCTCTCCCTTGTCAATTGTGAGCTGGGTTTGCTGATGCATGACGGCCTTGACCTTTTCAGTCACAAGCCTTACAGTCTCTCTGTCCCTTGGAAGCTGCAATTCGGCCGCTTCTGCTTGAATGCGAGCCTTGTGAAGAGAAGCCTCGCGATGAAGAGCCCTTAGAGTTTCCAACTCTGCCCCGTCCATTTTCAAATGAATTTAGAGGGTCCCTTTTATGACATTTTCTTTGGCGCTCTGTTTCGGGGAGTTTTCAGCGGCCCTGAGTTTGTTCGCATGACCAATATGAGCAAGTTTTTGCGTGACAAGTCAATCAAGCTTGTTGGAGAAAAGACGCGAAATTTGCTCATGATTGGCTTTTCTTGGGAGGAGTTGATGAATGACAGAGAAAGGACGCAAAAGGAAAAGCAGGCATTTGTCGCTGCTCGGCCGCTCCCAGTTGATTTTGAGAAATACATGTTGTGCGAAAAGTGCGGCATCTACATTTTGAAACACAGACTCAAACCACATCAAACTCAATGCATGCGACCGTTTGTCAAGTGCACAACGTGCATGAGCAATCTTCATGGAAATCGAAATTGCTTTTTTGAGCATGTTGCTTGCACAAAATGCAGCCGGGTTGTTGCAGCTCATTTGACTGCAGAAGATCCGCGTGTCGCACGACCCAATAGAAAATGCATTGACTGCCGAAGAATAGGTTGCACTCTGCATCTTGAAGGTTGCATTGAATGCGGCTTTCAATGCAAAAAAAAGAGCGTGTCAAAAGTGCCATTTTGATGTCTGCCTTTGTGAAATGCACGTTTGTGAGCGGTTGGAAGTTCACTATGACGATTGTGAGCGGGAAGGAAACGTGTTGCACATTTATCACGGAAGAGTTGACGCTTGGTGGCTAATTGTGCAAAATGAGGAAGAAATACCATCGGTGGAGGAGCTTGAAAAGAGTTACTACGCTGCTGTTGTGCTAGAAAATCAAAAGAGAAGGCATCCCATTTTAATGATTCGGACTGGGGTGAGCGGGAAAACTTGGAGGAAAGAATGAATTTTTTCGAGTTTTTTAGATGGCCTGTTTTCGTTGTGCTTTTCTTAAGTGTCAACTCAAAGAGGCAGCGAGCGATCCTTCTGTTCCAGAGTTGCTAGAGTGCAAACACAAACTCGAATTAGAGTTGGAATGGGAAAAGGCTGAAAATGAAAAGCTCCAAAAGGAAGTTGCAAAGCTTAGAGCGCAAGTATGTGCCCTTCAAGTAGAGGTGGATGCAAAAGAAATTGTCTACAAAAGAGAACTTGTAGAGTGCGAAGAGCGAGTGAAGCATGCGCATGAGCTCTTTAAGCAAGAGAGACACGGCAAAGAAAGAGCGTTAAAGGCGTTAGAATCAATTCGCACACTCAATACGACTTTAATTGCTCAAAATAGTCAACAAAAGGGAGAGCTTTCAGAGTATGCTTGGGTTTTTGACAACATTTTTGGCCAAGACCCCAAGTTGATTCAGCAAATGCAAATTGCTTTGCTGGCGGCAAAGGATGCAGTTAAGCGAAAGAGAGGGAAAAACGACATGGAAAAGGTCTTTTTGGATGAAGTCAAAAAGGCAAATAAAACATAAGAGGGGCTGGGGATGAAACTTTTTGAGCTCATTTTGCCTAGTTGCCTGTTGCTTCTCTCTCTCCTTGATTGCGTCCTAGCGCTAGCTCTTTCTCGACCAACATGTTCTCCAATGAGTTCATATGGACTTTTCATTACGGGTGCTTGCATGGGCACATGCAGTGGTACCTTCCTACTCTACATTTTGCGCAAAAATGAGAAAAACTTGCTTTATGCAACTGTGGCAACTTGTTGCGTAAGCATTGCTTCGTGCTTCTTTTGCTTGGGTCAATGGTTTGGCCTTACCTGCAAAAGCGAAGCTCTTCCAGTTGTCTTGTGCATTAACTTTATCCTTTTATTTTGCGCCACAATTGCGACGGGTTACATTGGGATCAAGCTGCACGAAAAAATTATCATCCCCACAGCACCCGCCAGTGCTATTGAATTTGAGTGAAAAGGAATAAAAGTGCAAGCAATAGCCCCATTCCCGGCCAAAGGTCAGGCGCGCCTGCATAAAGTTTGTAAGATTGATTTGCCGGCAGCTCACAAGCTGGATGCTCGCACATGAGTTGACATGTCGGAGGAGGGCAGTTTGTTGGCAAAAAGCATTTCCAAGCACACTCTGTTGGTGCGCAAACAATTCCGCAAAAATGACCCGGCACGTTGCAATCTGGCGGCTCGCATATGGTTTCGCACATGGGGCAACTGTCTGATTCACATGCATCCGCGCTGGTATTGCATCTGTTCCTACATCTGGGCGGATTGTCTTGGCAAGCTACGCCAAAACCTGGACATTCATAAATGCATTCCGGGTCCTTGCAAAATATGCGACAGTCTGCTTGGCACACTGGGTCGTCACACACGTAGCGACATTGTGGGTGACAACCAAAAATGAGAGGAAGGAAAAAGAGCAGTAGGCACATTTTTGAAGAGAAAAAATTACTTCTCCTCTTTTTTAATTTGCTTGAATCACAAATTCCCAAGGGCTAGTCAAAGAAAATGTTTGCCCTTGAGTTTGAGCACAATCAAACGAACCATCTGATGAGTAAAAGGAAATTTGGAATCCAACTGAAGTTTTGAAAGCCGGTGTAATGACGTTTCGCGAAGCTGAAAAAGGCCCAAAAGTGCAAGTCCCTGCTTGATAGCATGGAAGAGAGATTTTCGCCCTGTTGGGTTCAGCAACCAAAATATCCACCCGTGGAACTTGAGAATTTGCCACAAAATTATCTAGGTCAATTCTGAATCCATCACATCCAACAGAAGGAACAGTGTATGGATTTGGTGGAGGATTGAACGTAATAATGTAAAAGTTCAAAAATCCGTCTGTCGCACTTTCCAAGCGGTAGGTTGAAGTTTGAGTAATGTCAAGACCAGAAAGTTGATAAAAAAAAATCCAGTCGACATTTCCCGACTCAATCAGTGTTCTGGTAATGTTACTTCCATGCATGAACATCATTCCAATCGCATTTTGCAACATTAGGACTTTAGAGTTCAACTGCTGATTCTCATTTTGCAGAAACGTCACAATTTGCCCTTGCGAAGAAACTTGTGGCAAAAAAATGCTTGAAACGACAATGAAAGCAATTGACAATGAAAGTGCCAAGAATTAATGTTTTGCAGTTTTGATTCGCTTGAGCCTAGACACTGCTTCGTGCGCTCGATCAATGTAACAATCGATAGCTATGGGGAGACAATTTTCACAAGTTGCGTTATCTTTGCCGTCATGCGTTGGGCAAGTTCGACTTTCACAGCCTGAT
>CAYXKP010000126.1:4739-5810 GCA_964465695.1 uncultured Nitrospira sp. | reverse complement strand
TGATGCGTGATTTTTTTTGCACAAAAAGTGAACTTTTTCTCCGCTTACGCACTTGTGGCAGCACTGGGCGCAATAGTCTTTCCACTTGCACTCGGAGCAAATGAATGTCGCTACGTCGGATGCTCCACATGTAGTGCAAGTGCCTTTTGCAATTAGAGCATGGCAATTCAAGCAGAGACAATCTTCACAATATGCTCCGGCGTGTTGGCAAAATGGGCAAGCCTCGAAGCGTTCTCTTCCGTCGGCAAAAGGATGGCCACCTTCACAGTCACTCATTTTTTTAATTTTTTCATCAACTCTTCTTTCAGTTCTTCCGCTTGACTCAACCTCTTTTTCTGAAACTCTAGCTCACTTTTTGCAGAGCCCAATTGACGCATGCACGCCTCAATCTTGTCTTCAATGTTGTGTATGGCTCCCTTGACCCGCCGGATCTCTTTGATTGCGTCATGCTCTTGCTTTGAAACGCCTCCGCTAAGCTTGCAAGACTCTACGTCCAAAAAATGTTTCAAATCATTGAACGGAACATCTTTGAAGGTAATTTTTCGCGCAATTAGTCTCGCCACGTCACGCTTTAAAAAGCCTTTTAGGCATAAAATGGTCGTAAGCCTCATCTTTGCCAGCCGTCCATAAAAAAACTCGGCAGCTTTTGAAATGAGCCAAAGGGGATGTGCATCGCTTTCTCGCGTCCATCCTCCTGCATATTTGCCAGCAGATAGACGCGGAAATGTGTAAGCCAAAACTTGCAAGTTGGCATAAAACGGATAGTCCGAATTGAACCCTTGCACAATTGTCTCAAGTCGAAGAAATCTACCCAGAGGGATGAGCGTTTCAACTTTGCACCATTGAATGTCAATTTCGTTCAACAAAGATGCAGAATCTGCTAAAATTTGTTTGCAAAAGTCTGAAATGTCTGAGCCTCTACATATCAAGTTTTGGCACGTCACTTTCCCGTGAATGTTTAAGACGCAACCGTAAGTTGCAAAAGTCTTGTAGTGAACGTCCTTGTTGATTGTTAAGATCACACTGCTCGCAATAAACATTGAACCTTTACGTCTGTAATTGAAGCGATCG
>CAYXKP010000126.1:0-4729 GCA_964465695.1 uncultured Nitrospira sp. | reverse complement strand
CGTCCAAGCACCACAAAATTTGCAAAGTCTTCAACCGCATTAAAACTCGAATGAGATGAGTAATCAATAAGCTCCATGCGATAATCCTTCCAAAAATGTTTTGGAATTTGCTTCATATGCTCAATTCCAAAGCGAGCCATGCGAATGTTGACTCTAATTTGCTCATTTGGCTCAGGAAGCGGAAGGGCGGACCAATCAAAACCTTGGACCCACTCTACGACAATCATTTTTTTTTTTTTTGGAATTTGTTGAGTGAAACAAAAAAGAAGGACGAGTTAAGAATAAAGACGTTTGCGTTTCACTTTTTGAAGATGAGCAACAAAAAGGCAGGCTGGCATTACTTTGTGGGCAAAGCCTACCCCGGCATACTTAGAGGGGAAAATCCTACAAAGAAAATCACCTCAAATCCCTTTTCAAAGGATATTTATCATGATCCTGCCGTCAAACTTTCTGATCGGGACATGAGAGATTTCAAGTCGTTCAACAACTTTCCAATTTGTTACGAACACAAAAAGCATGACGTTGTAGGAGAGATCTCACACGCATATGTGGACGAAAACGACAAGAGAGCGCTCATTGTTTATGGTGGAATTCCACCAACAAAACGGGGCAAGGAAGTTGTGGAAGAAATCAAAAGCGGAAAGCTAAAGGGGTTGAGCGTGTCTTACCATGCCGACATTGACGCTAGCGGTGGTTCATACAGTTTGAGGGAGAAACTACCCAGAGAAATTTCTCTGACTGCAGATCCGTTTTTTAAGGGGTGCAACCTACTTTTGAATGTGGCTGCATCAGGGGCGACCGCTAACGCGGTCGAGGAAGGTAAGAATTTGGGCACTTAAAAATTTGAATTAGTTTGAAAAAGCTGACCTTTCCCTCCCAGGTATTACGTTTTTTGTGCCAATTCAATTATCTGCCACAATGAGCGAACAAAATGCAAGCACAAGCACCCCAAGCGCCCCAGCGCCTACTCAACCAGTCACGCAGGCTGCTCCTACTCCTGCGCCGCAAGAGTCTAACGCTGCCTCTTCTGCTGAAATTTTGAAGCAGGCACAAATTCTGGCAGAGAGAGTCAAGCAGCAAGAAGCCCTTTTGGCGCGCTATGCTCAAAAGGATGCCAAGGAGAGAGACAACCGCGCAAAAGAGTGGCTCCCTCGCGCCGAGCAGTACATTAAGCAGCTGGAAGAGGATCAGGGCCGCCCGCTGAGCAATGAGCAAAAGGAGCAAATCAAGGAGACTTTTACCGCCGTGGATGAGGACTTGCAGGAGAATGCCAACGCATTGTGGCAACAGCACAGCAAGCGCGTGGAGCTGACTGCATCTCGCATTGCCGCAGAGGAGAGAGCCAAGGCGATGGAAGAGGAGAACCGCAAGCTAAAGGAGACGTTGAGTCTGGCCAGTCAGACTGTGCAAAATGGAATGCGCGCCGGGTATGCCAACACAATGATGGCCACAATTGATGCCTCCAAGAGTGCTCCCGCGCCCGTAACGCAGCAGCACCGCGTCAGCGTCAATGAGATTTTTGTTTCGCAAACGCCTGGAACGCCACAGGAGGAAAAGGCGCTCAAGAAGCGCGGATTTTTGGCCCCCCATCGCATTAGCGTCAATGCCAGCGCGGCGGATGAGTCTTTTGGTTACAAGCCTTACGCGCAGAGCCTGCCCAAGCCCCCTGAGCACAACAACCTCTACAATGAGGATGGGTCGCCCAAGAACCCGAACGCTTGGCGCTACACTAACCCTGCCTTTGCCGCTGCCATGCATGACCCCAAGACTTTGAACATGTCTGCCATTCAGGACTTTTCCAGCGTGGGTGACGTGCGCATCATTTCTGACGCTCGCTACACCTTTTTGGAGCGCACCGAGGGAACTGATGCCAACATTGGAAGCCTCCTCTAAAACTTGGTCATTTTTAATAAAGTCTCCATTTGCTTGGCATTTTCGCTTTGCTTTCGCGCCAGCACAAGTGCTTCATCTGAAATTTGGCGAAACTGCATTTCAATTGAAATTTGATAGATGGGGGTTGCATTTTGGATGTAACCACCCAGAGGAAATGTTTTGCGACCATAAAGCTGATCAAGTATGCGCCACAAAATGTAATTTTCAAACTCCAGGTTAGGGTATCTACTCTCAAATCCACTTTGAATTTTGGAAAGAATTGCGCGCAACTCTGCATAACGCTCCCGAACCCACAAAAAATCGAGCAAATTAGTGTCGCCACAATCATTGTTGCATTGGCGACACGAAGGGACGAGATAAAGGGCTGTTAGCTCAATTTTTTTTTCCATTTTCATGAAACAATGAGGCACAATGTGAGCCCCCTCAAAGCCACACCGCTCGTCAAGAGAAATGCTCACTTGTAAACAAAGAGGACACATGGCGTTCATTTTATTTGGCCCAATAAAAAGGTCCCAGCTTGCGCGGCGACACTTCATAAAATTTGAAAAAAAATCATGAAAAAGGGTGGTTCGCTTTTTTTGGTTGAGCTTGAAGCGTGTGCGTGTTGGCTTCTTGGCACGTTTAGCAATGAAAAGAATCTGTTTTTCGCTGAAGAAGTGTGGTGGAACAAACCAAACCTTTGGAAGCAAGACTTGGTTCGCAACTGGCCAGAGATGCCAAATGCCAAGCCCATTGTCCCTTTTAATCTACCCACTCGCCCATCTTGGGTCAAGGACTTTTTGCACTTTGTTTGGCCACGCAAAATTGCTTTTGTGGACAGCCTTTCAAACGCAAGACCATTTTCTTTGATTCCACCCCCCAAGATCGACCTTTTGAGGGCTTTGTTTGAAGAGCTTCTTACCTTTAAGCGCAAAACTGTCACGACCCACATGAAGACAAATCCTGCTGGAAACTTTTACACTTTTGCTGGCAAAAATTGCTACCTTGGCCTCAAGGGACATTGCAAGACAGCATGTTTGCCAACTGAGGTGCATTTGATCCCCACCAGAAAAACTGAAAACGATCCCTCTCTTTGCCCCGAAAAGGGAGCTACCGTCTACTGGAAGGCAGCTGCCTATGACAGCAAGGAGCCTGATTACTGGTTTGTTCCCTCTGAGGAACTCGACTCTTTTCTCTTGCTCCTCTGTGGCCAAATCACTCAAGAGGAGTTTCTCGAGTCTTTTGGTGACACGAACCTTGCCATGTTTCTTACAGACGCCGATTGGGAAAAAAAGCTGAGAAGACACTTTGAAATTAAACCATAAGAAATTATTTTTTCTTGGATAAAATGGAGGGTCTTTTGTTTTTCGCACCGACGGCGCGTGGTAAGCCAATCAAAGTAGAACCGTTTGAACAAGGAAAGGGTAATGTGAAACACATTCCTTACCCACTTGACATTACGTGGGGACCAAGCTTTGGTCTTCCAGAAGCGCTTCGTGAGTTTCTTCAAAACTTTATCGATGAAGTTGTCAAGTGCAATGGCAACAACTTTTCCACGCTCGTTTTTGACACTAAATCTGTCAAGAATCAAATCATTGTTCACAACAATCATGTGATTTTTGGCAAGATTCTGCAAGAAAAAAATTGCTTGTGCTTTATCAATTATGGCACTGTCATTGAGGATGAGGATGATCTAATTGTCATTGGTAGATCTCGGAAGGGAAACAACAGCATTGGGCGTTACGGCGAAGGTATGAAAATTGCCATTTCTCGCTTTGTTTCACAAGATGCCATTGTGGAAATTTCTACTTGCGTCAAGTGCGACGGAAACGTAGAGTATCACCGTTTCAAGTTTATTGAAAAGGATGAAAAGCTCTACCTGACAAGGTCAAAACTGACGCCAAAAGTGCCCAAGAAGGTTGGCTCGCCTGTTCATTTTATGCTCAAGATCAAGCATGACATTACAGAGGACATGCCAATTTTCGACCTCTACAACTACTTGTGGCCTTACTCAAAGAGGTTGCTCAACTTGGACAATGACGAGCGAGTCGGATCAATCGGTCCTTTTGGCAAGCGGGGACATTTATGTTTGCCATCTCTTTGTCCAGACCATGAATCATGACAACCTCTTGTATTCCTACGATCTGCATCGCGCTTCTGTTGGAAGGGATCGAAATAGCGTCTCAACTCTGGCTTTGCAGCGGCAAGTGGGCCTGGTCTGGTCGCAGCATATTGTCAGAAAGGGGCCTGCCAAGTTTCTGAATCAGCTTTTGCCAGCCATTCAGAAAGGATTCTATGGCGTCGAGTATCATGCGCTTAGGCACCTCACAAGTGAGGCTCGTGATATTATCGCACAAGCCATGAGCCCTGCCATCCCAGTACACGCTGAAAATTTGCGAGAAGCACAGACGCTCTTCAAATGCGTTTGGAAGGTTGTGCCAAACTCGTTCGCCGCAGTAGACATTGCGCAAATGATCGAAAATGAGAAGGTGAAGCTCACGATGTCGCCTCTCCTTGTCGAAAATGTTCCCGAAGATTTGGAACGCCTTGTTGCTCCGCTCAAGCTCTACGTCAGAAACTGCCCAGAGTCGCCCCTGAATTTCATCCCTAGCTGTGATGGAACGCTTGTGGTCAATGGCGCCAACATTGAAGCGTCAAAGCTCACTCTCTTTGTCCTTTTGCGGGTCATCCCTTATTGCTACAAGGACTCGGATGAACTTCCTCCGCTTTCCATTCAGTGGAAGCCGCAAAAGCTAACCATTGTCATGCCCACGCGCACAGAAGGAGAGGAAGCGCCCCCTGTCAGAAAGAGATCGCGCGAAGAAGAAGAAGAAGCAGAGCCAAAGGACGCGCCAGA
>CAYXKP010000125.1:7824-13777 GCA_964465695.1 uncultured Nitrospira sp. | reverse complement strand
CTCTATGGATGTAGTCTAGACACACGCTACTTTGCCCTCGCCAGCTTTCGACCGCCGGACCAGAATCAGTCAAGTCACTGGCGTCTCAAAGGCTACAGGTACTCTACAATTTCGTTGGTTGTGTGGTTTCTCAGCGGTCAGGACATGCACGAGGTGCATGTCCTGACCGATTGGATTTACTTACAACTTACCGGCACTCGGGATGGGCACCGGCTTTCCAGATCAACGGACCTTTATCCGAGTTCTTGGAGACGACCATTTCTTCATCCGAGGCCCAGAAGGCACCGGTCGGAATCTGCGCGATCGTAGCCGCTGCCTGTATATTGCTGATGAATGCACTCATCAAGGCATCGGTACCACCACCGATCGGCGTGGTACGTTGGTTCAACCGGAGAGCTGTCCAATAGGCATACTTGCCGCATTTAAGATCGCGCTTGCGATCGGTAAGGGACGGATCGTTGGCCAATCCGCCGTCAACTGGAACGACGTAGGCCAAGCCCGCGCTGGCTCCGCCCGGATTGAAGCTCACCACTTGATCCGCATCCATGTAGCCGATCGAGCGACGGTTCGCCGCCAAACAACTCAAGACGCCCGAGGTGCTGGAGCTGAAAATGACCGATGCGCTGGCAAACGCAGTTTCCGTGGCATTGAGCATCAACGTTTGATCGAACGCCGCCTTCGTTCCCGACCCGGCATTGCGGAGACACAGCGTGATCGGAGACGTCGCTTCCAACGTCCCGGGGGCCGCGTCTGTCACAGTGCCGAAGCCGAGGCGCGTCCAGTCCGTCACGCTTCGAGCAAAGATTTGCTCGATCTGCAGCCGGGACAATCCATCGATCTGGCCGGCCGGACCGGTTCCGGCCGCGTTCAACTTGACTACACCTTTCCCTACATAAATACTAAACGGAACGATCGCCCCGACTTGGCTATTCAGACCGCTGTCATTCAGCGGAAGAACGGTTGTTCCCAAAGGTCCGGTTTGATTGAATGATGACCCTTGGACGTCCGATGCGCCCATATGAACCGGTAGACTGATGGTGTTCCCGTTGCCGCATCCGGTTGTATTGTTGTACTGCTTGCCATCGGTCGGTCTGGTGGTCAGGACCGGACCTGTGCAACCCGCCGTCAACGTGTGGTCCAAGAACAACATATTGGACGCTGGGTTGCTCGGTGGCTGGAGCAATTTATTGACTCCGTCACTCGATCCGGTCGCGGAATACCGGATGATGACGGGCGACCCGCCACGGTTGCAGGTCCAGGTGATCTTGTTGTTGTCTGCGGTCGCAAA
This sequence comes from uncultured Nitrospira sp., assembly GCA_964465695.1. Classification (GTDB taxonomy): domain Bacteria; phylum Nitrospirota; class Nitrospiria; order Nitrospirales; family Nitrospiraceae; genus Nitrospira_D. The sequence continues at coordinate 12,489 of CAYXKP010000125.1, read as the reverse complement.
CCGATTGGGCAGCGGCGCTGCGTCGCAGAGATTGAGGGGAACGTCGCTCATGAAATTCCGCGCGGCGGACGAGCCACCCCCGTTCAACGGTACTTGCGCTTCGGCCGTTCCCGCCCAGCCGGCCAAGGCCAGCATCCCGGCAAGAATCGGCATGTATTTCAATGTTGATGTCATTCTGTACTCCTCGTTAGTGATAATTGAACATGTGTGACAGATTGAAATTGCACGGTCACTATGACTGATTGAGCTACGCCGCCATCCGGTTGAACGACCGCCGTGCAATCCCGATCAGCCCGATCAACCCGGAGCCGAAGAGGACCACGCCGGCCGGCAACGGAACAGGAGCACCGCCAGGACCTGGATTGCCGATGGTCAGAAGCCCATTGGCCGCCAAGAGCACCCGGCCAACTTGAGTAAAGGTATTCAGCTCAGCATTCCCGCGCATGATGTTCAGGACATCGCCGAGTTCCCCTTGCATCGCGACAGGCCACGCTCCTCCGAGCTTGCCATCACCGGCGCCATCGAGGTTCGAGCTAAACGATCTCGCATCCGATTTCGCAATCGTGTCACCCGTGAACGGATTCCCGGTTACGAGCCCGGACCAGGCCACCGCCGGATTCAGTTGGCTCGTGAGATCCAGTGGACCGACAATCTCGCCGGGTAAAAATTTAGTCGCCGCGTGGACCTGCAGAGAGGAATCCCAGCCGAAGATGGTGAACTTGACCGGATTGGTCCCGGTTTGCGCGGTGCTCAACCCAGCCGACACATCGAGGCTGAAGGTCGCGCCGGAACCAAGCCTTGTATTGGCGCTGCCCAAGTTGTACAGCGCTTCGGTGTTATTTCCGTAAATCGCCAGGACAAGGTCGCCGTCGCCGAACGAAAACGCTTGTGCCTGCCCGACCATGCCGGCAAATGCCGTGAGCACCGTCAAGGCCGCTGCTAGGATCATCTGCTTCACACTTCGCACCTTCATGCTGACCTCCTTCAAATGGATGATAAGAACCGACTCACTGCTTTCAGAAAACCGTCTCGCCGCCACCACCTCCTCTCGTTTCTCAGACAGGAGCGCAAACCTTTTCCGTAGACTCGCGCTTCTGTTCTCGCTTGTGCGTGTTACAGCCACGTCAACCCTCCATTCGAGGGTCGTTAACATTCCTAGGCTCTCGCCCTCCGTGGAATTTGGCTGTTCGTGTGACATGCGATGGTTTGTATCCCGAAAGGATTACGAGGTGATCAGATCAGTCTCTGAAGGGAGTAAACTTTCGATGAAGTTTGAGAGACGGGGGGACGCAGTGAGATGGACCCAGGAAGATTCCTACAATGTTACTCGCACTGGGCCATCGAAACAGGCCGCGTACGCTCGTCTATGTCGGCGGAAAGAACTTCACGATGACGGTGCGGTCCATTCCTTCGGGAGGGGGGCGGACCTGCGTCACTTTGGCCAGGGCATCCAGCGCTGATTGGTCGAAGAGAAGGCTCCCGGATGAGTTGATCAAACGATACTGCAACACACGGCCCTGCTCGTCGAGCACCAACTCGCAGAGCACCGCATATTCAAGATCGTCGGGCAAGGTCGGCGGCTGGTGATACTGGGCTTGAATCATGGCCGTGAGAATGTCGGAATAGCCCGCGAAGGGCTTCCGAGTCTTCCCGATGGCGAAGGGATCGGCGCTGACCGGCGGGAGGCCCGGAGCGTCCGCCGCGGTCGGAGGCGGCGGCGCTTCGGCGGCCGGAGGTGGAGGCGGCGGCGCTTCTTGTGGCTTCGGTTCCGGCTTGGGCGGCTCCGGTTCCGGTTCAGGCTCCGGCTCTTTTTCCGGCGGGGGCGGCGGATCTTCTTTTCTGAATGCGTTGAGCTTGTAGACCTTGATGAGGTTTTGGCCCCAATCGGTTTGCGAGACCCAGTAGAGCCCCGCTCCGATCCCGACGTGAATCACGCCGACAATAACCAGTGTCGTCCCGAGCTTGCTCTTCTTTTTCTCGAATCCCTTATAGCCGGCCATTGCGCCCTGCCTACTGCGGAGGTGAAGCGTGATTCGTGAAGCGTATCTCGCCGACGCGCTTCACGCTTCACGAGCGACGCTTCACAATCTTTAGGGTTCATTGATCGGTTTGGTGGCGATGGCGAGATCTTCCACCGGAATGCGCTGCAGAATATCCAACACCGCCACGACATGTTTGTATTCGACGCCTGCGTCGCCGCGGAGCACCAGCGGCAACTTCCCGCCCTTGGCGGCCTTGAGGTCGCGGATCAATTTTTCCAGCTCACTCAACCTGACCCGCTCTTCGTCCATGTAGACGTCGCCGTTTTTCTTCACCGACAGCGTGGGTGTACTCGACTCCATATCGGTTTCATGCGGCGTGGATTCAGGGAGCTTCAGCTCGATGCCCTGCACCATCGCGGTCGTCGTGATGATGAAAATCACGAGCAGCACCCATGCCAGATCGAGCAAGGGCGTGATATTGATGTCGGACACCGCGCCGTGACTCTTTTTTGAAAAGCGTCTCATCTGTTCGTGCCGTATCTCGTCTTTCGTGAAACAGATCTCGCATCTCGTGAAGCGTGTATCTCGTATCTCGCAAAAGCGCTTCACGTGCGAGCATCGCGCTACAGCTTTTTTACCAAGTTCCTTAGCATCCTCGACTCATGGTCGAGTTTCTCGACCATGAAATCCCGGTTTCTCTGTTCGATGTATCCAAGGTCCAATGATAGCTCCACTTGTGTTTCCAGTTCGGCGCAGGAACCCAGGGCGATGAAAAGGAATTGCCGATATTCCTTGTTATGGAATCGATTGAACCCTTCCGCCACATTCGAGGGAATGGAAACCGATGCCTTTCGCATTTGCGCTGCGAGTCCGTAAAACTCGGCTTTCGGGAATGCCTCGGTCGCCCGATAGACATCCAGCACGATCTCCTTCCCCATTTTCCATACATCCAAGTCACGAAAGTTTCGAATCTTCATGGGCGTCCTCCTGTGCCGCGAACACTATCATGCTACGCGGCTTCCGAGAACACCTTCGATTCACGCTTCACGAGGTGCGCTTCACGGCATTCAGTGTCCAGTCGCGGCGCCGGACGGCTCCGCTTCTTGGCGATGGCCGCCGGGCCGGTAATCTTCGATGTCCTCCGCCGCGGCTGACCCGTTTTTCTCTCGGAGATACTCGGTGATGAAGACGGTTTCCAGATGGGCCGCGAAATTATCGAGCTCCATCGTGAGCGTTTTCGTCTTCGTCACCAAAAAGTTGTAGCAAAAGAGCGAGGGGATCGCGACCATCAGGCCCGCGACCGTCGCGATGAGCGCCGACGCGACTCCCGGCGCCATGGTCGTCAACGTCGCCTGTTGGGCGCGGCCTATCCCCGAGAAGGTATCCATCACGCCCCAGACCGTGCCGAGCAACCCGATAAAAGGACCGCCGCTGATGGCCGTGGCCAAAATGATCATGCCCGACTCCAATGCAACGGCAGATTCGCCCAATACCCGTTCCAACGCAATCCTCACGGCGCTCATGCCGTGATTCGGGATCTTGTCCGTCTCGTACTTATCCTGCTGCGCTTTCAGCTCTTCGCAGCCGCCGTAGTAGAGATCGTACATGGGCGATCCCTGCAGCTGGTTCAGGCGGCCTTTGTTGAAGATGACGAGGGGGCTTTTGGCTTTCGAGTAATACTCCAAGAATACGCCGTTCCGTTTCTTGGCTTTCGCCAGTTGTCTGAATTTGTTGATGATGATGGTCCAACTGACCAGCGAGAAGACGAGCAGCACCGAAATGGTGATCTTCCCTTCGAGGGTCGCATGGCTTAAGGCAAAGGCCACGCCTCCCGAGCTCATGTCCATAGTGTGATCCCTTTCCGGCTTAGTTGACCTACTGTGCCTGCGGCTTCACATCGACTTGAATGACGACCCCCCGCTTGACCCTCACTGCTTTCGCAAGCTTCGTCTCCTCGTCCTTCTTCGATCCGGTGCTCGATGCCACACGTTCGGAACCGGTTTGCTTTTTAGACGCCTCGCTGGCGACTTCCTGTGTGCTATCCGCGTTTTTGACGGACGAGCTGGTGGAGGCCGCCGTGGAGGATGCAGCGGCGGCTGTCCCGCCACCGGTCAGAGGCGGAGGGGGCGGCGCAACACCGGGCGGAGGAGGGCCACCGACGAAGCTGGGCTGCCCGACCACCGCCGCGTTGGGCGGAAGCGTGACACGGCCGGTTATGGAACCGCCTCGAAAATCCAGGACACCGTTCAAGTTGACGTTGCGTCCCTGAATCCCGGCTTCCGGGATAATGATTCGCCCGGATCCGTCCGCCGGTATGGTGTTCCGGGCGACCGCTCGCACGCCCGTCTCCGCCGTCAGCGTGATATCGGCCAGCTTGAGCTTATCGATGAACGGATTCAGGACTTGTTCCTCGAAAGTCTTCAACCGTTCGGCGCGCAGCTTGTTCGCTTTGGCCTCCAACGCGGATACGTCACGTCCAAAGGTCTTCTGTCTCCCAGCCTCCGCGAGCAAGGCGCTGATTTCCGGATCGCTGAACGTGGGGAACGTGATCGGCTTGGGATCGTCCGGATGGAATGTGAAGATCCCGCTGCCCGGTACTTCCACGGCCCTCGTTTTAGGTGTTCCATCAACGTCAAACTCTCCCGTGGGGACATCGAAGAAGACTCGCTCATTCTTGCTGCCG
>CAYXKP010000125.1:0-7814 GCA_964465695.1 uncultured Nitrospira sp. | reverse complement strand
ATGCTGCCGTGGGTGCTGGTCAGACGGATATCCCCGCCGTTGAATGTCGCGACCCGCGACTTGTTCACATCGATGTCCCCTTTCGCTCGGATGAGGACAGCGGCGGGATCTTTGTTCACTGCCACGGCGACCGTCCCGTCGGGATTCACGACCGGTTCTCGCGCCCGTTGGCCGACCGATCCACCGGCTGTGACCTGAATGCCGGTAGGTCTGTTGTCGGTACCCGAGGATCGTGGATTGTTTTCACCGACGTTGATCTTCCCTCCTGCAGCCGGAACATTCTGCCCACCGCGAGCCGAATCCGGGAACTGCAACGGATACAAGGCGGAGTTGTCGTATCCCACCACGTACGATTTGGCAGCATCGTGGCCATGGATCGAAACGCCGGCTCCGCTGCTGCTGACGATCGAGGAAATCACCATGTCCAGCCTATTTCCTACGGCGATGTCGATCAGGCCTCCCCGTTCACTCGTCCGATCGGGTCGAGGACTGCTGGAGATGCCTTTTCCGGTGCCCAGATCCAAATTATTGGTCGCGATGATTCGCGCCGTGCCCGACCCATAAAAATCGATGCCGCCCTCGCTGCCGTCTTGCCCCTTATCTAAAAGAAAATCTTTTGCCTTGATGGTCGCCGCGATGTTGGGAGTAGCAACCTGCACCTGTACATCCCTGAAGACGACGTTCACAAGGTCCGTGATCGCGACCGACTCGGTTCCGTTCCACGGCCTGGTTTCTACTTGCTGCGTCTGAGGATTGACGGCGCGGATCAGGATCACATCGTCGGGCTTGATCGGGCGGGCCTGATTGGTCTTCGGATCAAGGAACAGTGGAACTCGTTCTGTGATGAATTGCGTGCGGGTCCCCAGATCAGGAAGTGAGGCCTGGACGAGCACTCTCTCGATACGATTGCCCGCTTCGATCGTGACCTCCTTCCTATAGGGTCGGCTGACCAAATTGAGATCAAGTTTGCTGATATCTCCGACTTCCGCCTTAAATGTGACCGGCATGGGAGCCGCTTGATTGTCCGTTGCAAGCGGGACATTCGGGTCAAAAAGTTTGGCTTTTGCCCATGGCGGCATCTCACTATAGTTTGTATTGCCGACAAGACGGGTCGGATCGACCTCCAAGAGCCGCACGGTCGGTGGATTGCCGTCAGCATCAATTCTTGCGAACTCCGGAAATGGTTCGCTGTCGCCGGGTCTCGTAGCTTGGATTCTAGCCGGAAGTGAATCCCTGTTGACCCAGTAGGGTAGGAGCTCGGGATGCTGCGCGATGGTCGTTCTGTCGACCGCCTGCCAACGGCCTCCTGGGACGTTTGGGAAACCGATGTAGAGCCACTCATAATTCGAATTATTTTGCCGGTTGGTCTTCGGCACGCCTTGAATATCGTTTTTTGCGAAGAACCTGACCGACCCGGTCGGCGAGGGCAGAAACGTCAGACTGGATCGGATTTGAATCGTTCCATTTACGGCCCTGGCCTCGAATGAAGCCGGCAACCACCCTCGGAGATCCGCAAGGTCCGAAATCGGCTCTTGAGGACCAGCAGTTCGGTCCGTATTGATAAGAATATGTCCCTCTCGAGACATGAGCGCAACTTTGTTGTTTTCAAATCCTTGAGCGAAAGCCGGCTGACGCGGGGCGCCATCAGCATCCAAACCTCCCCCGACCAAACCCGCATCTTGGATGCGCCGCAGATAAATATTCCCACCGGCGGAGAGTATCAGTGTGCCGCCTGTTAGGGCCAAGTCGGCGTACTTGACCGTGGACTCCTGTTCCAGCGGAGCAATGGGATCTTTTGCGCGTTGCTCCGCGACAGTGAGCGGAAGACCATTCGGCCCAAGGGTCAGATTGGTCTCGCCCACTTTTCCTCCGACCGTGACGATATGCAGCGGCTTGCTTGCCTGTTCACTGTTCCACAACACAAAGCCAGGCCCGCGGGCCACTCCATTCGCTTGCCCGCCGATGAAATCCCGCCCCACCTGGAGATCCAGTCGGCCAGGCCCGTCGATATTGATACCCTGTACGTTGAACAAGGTTAAAGGACCGCCGCTTTCGTCGAATCCGGTACTGGCGATCAAATCGCGGCCGGCTTTTATGGAAATTCCTCCGCCGCCTTGAGCGCGGATGGTTGCGAGGGAACCGGACCCTGTTCCAACCGGAGTAGTATCGATTAGATTGACGTCACCCGTCTTGGCGTGAAGATTGATGCTGCCCCCGTGCGCGGTCTGCAGGGTGGTTCCTGTGAAACCGGTCAGCAAGATGTCGCGTTCTGCGACCCCGACGATGTCCCATTTGGCCGGTGTGCCAAAAGGGTTGTTCCACAAGACGACATCGCTGAAGATAAGATCTTGCCCCGCGTCGAACCGGATGGTTCCACCTGTCGCAGGCGGCTTGGCGTTGTTCAAATCAAACGATCCGGTGACTCTCAGATCATACCCTGCCAACAGGTTTCCGCCCGCATCCCTCGGCGAGGACAGAATGATGTCGGCGAAATCCGTCAGAGTGAGCGTACTCAGGTCAATGTCCCAGACCGGGTCGATCAGCAAGCGCCCGCCTCGATAACCGGTCGTCGCTGATCCAACGAAGTGCCCTCCCAGCTTCACGCGACTCGCGCTCAAGTCCGCGAAGCCCGCATGGCCACCTTTCGCGCCGCCTGAAACATCGATCGTAGCCCCCTTCTCGAAGACCGCCGTGCCCTTCGTCTTGTCCGCGATCGCCAGGACGGTTCCGCCGTTCGAGACCCCTTCGCTTCCGCCCTTCGCCGTGGTTTGGCTGCCCGCCTTCAACGTCAGCTGCTCGCTCGCGAAGAGCTCCACCTTCCCGTTTTTTTCGCGAACGCTGTTGGCTTGAACCCGGCCTCCCTGATTGACGACTCGTCCCGCGAGAGTCACATGGCCGCCGTCGGCGATGAGGTCCTTTACGTTGACAGCCTGTCCGGCCGGCGCCGACAATTCCGTCAAAAACCCACGGCCGTCCGGCCTGCTGGCAAGATAGGCCTTCGTCCCGGCGGCCAGCACGATGTTGCCGCCCGGCGCGGCGATGACGCCGCTGTTCTCGACGTTCGGCGCGAGCAAATAGACGCCGTCATGAATCCCTCGTATGAGGCCCAGGTTCTTGACGATTCCCTCGACACCCGCGCCTTCGAAGAGATAGTGCCCGGCCAAAAAATTGGCGTTCGTGATGTTGAGCGATGAAGCGATCAGTCCTCCGACGTTCACTTGCGCGTTGGGTCCGAAGAAGACTCCGTTGGGATTCACCAGCATGACGGTGCCGTTCGCCCTCAATGAGCCGAGAATCTGGCTCGGGTTCTGGTCGTAGATGCGATTGAGCGCGATCGCCGACGCATTCGGCTGGACGAACTGCGTGACCTCGTGCGGCGCGATGTTGAACGATTGCCAGTGGAGGATGGCCTGTTGTGACGCTTGATTGATGGTGACATGCGAGGTGCCGAGGCCCGAGACCGATGCGCTTCCGCCGACGACTTCGGGACCGGTCGGATTGGCGAGCATGAGCGAAGGATACACCCATTGCATCACATGCAACGCGATGAGCGCCGTTGCCAGCAGTCGGTTGCCTGATGTCGGTCCCATGATCGCCTCCTTAAAATGCGAGGCTCACCGAAAAATGCACGAAATTATCGCCGCGCTTGGTGTTCAACGTGTCCCGCAACGCCCACCCGCTGTCGAGGATGAGCCGTCCGATGTCCTTCGGAAAGTTGACGCGGATTCCGAATCCTGCGCCTTCGAGGCGAAACCGCGATGTCTGCCCGTCCGGCGCCTGTGCCACCCAGATATGCGCGGCGTCGTAAAACGTCGCGAATCTCAGCCTGATGGTGTAGTCGGAGCTGCGCCGTCGCTGCCACATCCGATCGATCGGCACCTTGAGGACTTCCGGCGTCGTCAATTCCGCTCGCCCGCGGACCGCATGGTCTCCGATGGCTTCGAATTGGAGATACCCGCGAACCGTATCGAACCCTCCGGCAAAAAACTGCTCCGCGGGGATCAAGGGCTCGCTGCCCCATTGGCCATTGACCATGAGGTCGAGTCCGAACTCACCGGGCAAGGGCTGTACTCGGCTTAGCCCTCCCTGCAATACGGCAAAGTTGCCGGTCGATCCGATACGGTTACCCGGCCTACTGAAAGTGGGATTAGCAGGATCATTGGGAACGCCGCCGAAATCTTCTTTGGATCCTCCTGGAATCATTCCCGCCACATAGCCCTTGGCGGTAAAGGCCGCCTTGGTGAGGCCGAATCGATCAGGATAGAATCCCGTGTACCCCACCGACATGGGCGTGTATTGAACCGGGCTGAGCACCACGGCGATGCCTCCACCGGGGAACGTCGCGGAGGTTTCCTCCAATCGCTTGTAATCCATCCCGACTTGCAGCTGATGGGTGTACTTTCCTCCGGGAAAGAGCGGAAAGATATACCGAACGCCCGCGATCGTCGCGTTCCCTGCGATCGCGACATCGCCTCCGCCTCCGACCGAAATTGCCCCACCCGCCAAGACCGAGTTGCTCTCGGATTTCGACGCGTACAGCGTCAGCAAATGATTGGGCCAAATGACGGGATAGACGAAGCTGGCTCCATAGTTTTGAATGGCTCCCCAGTCCGTCGGCGTCTGGACGGTGTTGAACGTCAGAATCTCATCGTTGCCGAAGACATTCGTGTGCTGCACCTCCGCGATCAATCGGTTTTGCGGAGTGGTGAGCGGACCTCGATTGTCGGCTTCCAGCTTTCCATGCACCGGCAGCCGGTCTTTGACCTTGAGCTCCAAATCGACGGTCCCCGGCACGGATCCCGGCTTCAACAACGGTGTGACGTTCAGATCGGGATTCCCGTTGACCGTGGCCAGTTCCTTTACGAACGTGGGCTCATAGATCAGCGCCCCCGGTGTGAGCGACGGCAACCTGCTTCTGATACTGCTCCAACTGTAGTGCTCATTCCCCGTCACCGTAATGGAATACAAGTGTCCTTCGACGACCTGCAGCCGCACGAGGCCCTTTTCGATCGTCTGTTCGGGCAGATTGACCAACACGGTGGGATAGCCCGCCTGGTGGTAGAGTTTTTCGAGCTCGGCGCGCGCCTGCTCGACATCCTTCATGCGGCGATCAGCGCCTTTATACGATTCGAGCAGCCGATCGATCTTGGACTGCTCAAGAATCGTATTTCCTTCGACTTCAAATGTCGTCACCTCGAATCTGACTTCTTGCAAATCTCCCGCAGAAGATGTTCTTCCTCCTACAACCTCATCGGTTCTTTTGCCGCGGCTCGACGCCGGCGAAAGGTCCGTGATCGCCTGCGACTCCGACTTGCCGCCGCCCGTTTCTACCTGAGCCATCAACACCGCCCCGTTCGGCTTCTGACTTTCCGCCTGAGCCGCTTCCTGCTCTCCGACCGAGAGATACAGGCATAGGATCGGCGTAACGATTCGGATCAACCACCCGACTTCTTTCATGCAGCATCGCTTTTCGCGAAACGCATGATGCTGTTTTCGCCGATGTCGTGACCGTCACCCATCGCAAGGAAAGAGCCGTTCAGTCCTGTCGCCATGATGTAGACAAGAAGTGCCCGAGAGATGTTACGGGATTGTTATCGAGGAATTGGCCGGTTGTTAATTTGTCGTCGAACCGTTCGTCCCCCCTTGAGAGTCGAACCGTCCATGACTAGGATGCCTCCCGTACCATCACGAAACAAGGAAGCGATCACCTATGGCTCGATCACCTGTCGTGCGCCGGCTCATCGGAGGAGTCTTTCTCACGCTGGCGTCGCTCATCATCGCCCACACTGCCAATTCGTTCATCGCGGATGCGTTGTCCGTGTCGTTCGCGACGCCGAACATTTCCTCCTCGGTTCCGGAGCCGACCGTCGCCGCCGATCCTGCCGACTCCCAACAACGGGTCGAGGACATTCTTCAAAGTGGACTCTTCGAGTTGCCAGCGGTGATGCAACGGGGAAAAGACGGTGGGCCGCCCCCTGGCCCTCCGCCCCCGCCGATTGAGGCCGCGCGCAAAGTCGCTTTTCTCGGCAGCGTGCATAGCACCGACAGAGGCGCAATGGCTATCGTTGAAGACCTCACGTCCAAGACCCAAGAGATGTATCGTGTCGGCATGCAGGTCCCGAATGTCGGCACACTTCACACGGTCGAGCGGGACCGGATACTGTTCAAGAGCGGCCCCTCGGAAGAATGGCTCTCACTGGCCGCCCTGCATCATCAGACCGGCGATGGTGGAATCACTCCTGCTTCCCAGCCGGCTCAGGCTCGGTCCGCGCCGACTCGCCAGGTTCTCGATCGTCGCGAAGTGACCGCCGCCCTGAATGATCCGACACGCCTGATGACTCAGGCCCAGGCGGTCCCTTATCTCACCGACGGAAAGCTGGACGGCTTTCGGCTCTACAATGTTCTCCCGGCCGGATTCTTCGACAAGATCGGATTGCGCACCAGCGACATCGTGCAACGAATCAACGGCGTCGAGCTGCGCGATCCCGGGATGCTGCTCTCCCTCTTTCAGCAACTGCGGAATGAAAACACCGTGCGCGTGGATATGGTGCGCAACAGCCAACGTCAGACCCTTACCTACGAGATCCGCTGACCCTGTCTACTCCCTCTTCGTGAATTAACAGTGACTTAATCTGATCGTAATGAGCGCGTGACGGGCTCAAGACTATTGTGCGACCCGCGTTTTCAAACTGGAGGGTTTGATGAAGTCTCGGTTTACTCCATTTCGCTCGATGTTCACGGCCTTAGCGGGAGCGTTTGTCATTATTTTTTTGTCGGGCGCGCTTCCACAGCCCGCTGCGGGCGAATGGTACGTGGCCGGCTACGGCGGCGCCAGCTTCCCGGTCGCCCTCAATAGCGTGCAAATGAACCAACTCGGCGAGACGCTCGACACGCAATTTTTTTCGGGGGGAGAATCCACTCCACCGACCGGCACATACAGCCAGACTCTCAGCTCATCGGATCTGAAGCTGAAACAGTCGCCCCTGTTCGGTGGAAGAGTCGGCTATTTTTTCGCCGATCAAGGGTTCAAATGGCTGGGAGCCGAATTCGAAGTGTTCACGACGACACCGACCATCAAGAACCAAACGGTCAACACCGTTCATCACATTACGTTCAATCCTTTCGTAGATCCGCCACCACCAGCGGGCCTCTGCATACTAGGACAAGACTGTCAAATTCAGCAATCCATCCCCGGCACGGTGAACGTACCTGAATCTTCCATGCGCTTGATCGCGTTTACCTTTAATGCCGTCGTCCGCTATCCGGGCAAAGTCTTTCAGCCCTATGCCGGTGTGGGCGGCGGCGCGTTTTACTTCACCAGTTCCGGAGCAGTCCGCGGGCATCAGGTCGCACCAGGGCTCAATGCCTTCGGTGGAATGAAAGTATTAATCCTTGATGATTGGGGACTGTTCGTAGAGGGCAAGTTTACCCGCGCGACGATTACCAACCTCGATAGTGTCTTTGGTCTCAGCGGCGAGTACAACTCGTTCAACCTGCTGGGGGGACTGGCTTACCACTTTTAGCAGGTGGGAAAGTCCGGCGGCGGCGTTGTCGCAAACCTGCCGGACTTTATTCAGCGCGGCGTGAACCTCAGAGGCTCAACGTACGCCCAGAGAAAATCCTCGTGAAGAAAGCCTTGATTACCGGGATTACCGGACAAGATGGGTCCTATCTCTCGGAGTTTTTGCTCGGGAGAGGCTATGAGGTCTACGGCATTATTCGCCGGTCCAGCTCCTTCAACACCGGGCGGATCGATCCCATTTATGAAGACCCCCATGTGCCGCAGCGGCGGCTGCACTTGGTCTACGGCGACC
>CAYXKP010000124.1:0-13904 GCA_964465695.1 uncultured Nitrospira sp. | reverse complement strand
TTCCTCCGGTGTCAACCGCCAGAGGTACTTGCGCGCGAACGGCGTGAGTAATGTGGGATCAACAGGCGCCATAGGATGAACAGTGGATGTGCAATGAGCGAATTCTACGCCAGAACCAGGCGATTGCCAACAAGCTTTCTACTGAATGGTATGGGGGAAATGTGCGGTATCGATTAATCATCTGCGTGTTCCGACGTAACGCGTTTTGCATGCGGCATCTTCGGTCGAAGCGCGATCTCGTATCCGCCTGGCCCAAATCAAAGAGCGGTAAATGCCGAACATTGAATAGGTGTCTTACTTCGCCGAGGAGATGTCGGTCCTTGTCCTCCCGCCGGCAAGCGCCGGGGCGCCGCACCGTGATGTCGCCAGTCTCGGCCATGGTCTGGAACCGCATGTCGTGCGTCGTGTCTTGAAATTAGCTCTCCGAGGGGGTGTATTTCCATCCCGAAAGCACACAGCGCTGGGCGATCAGCGGGGTAAATTGAGAAATGTCTTGAGCGATTTCAGTCATAAACCGGTCTCCACGGCACTGATCCTCAAAGCATTCGTACACGTCATCGAGAAAGCCGCCGCGAAGCAGCGGGTGATAGAGAAATTCAGGGCCTGGGCCGGTCTTAACTTCGAGCGGATACTCGACGGCCTCGACTCGCTCTAGGTCAAGTTTCTCAAGCCACGTTCGTCCTTCCTGTGCCGATGGTCGTTCGTTCAGATAGGCCTGGAATCGCTCTCGCTCGTGGGTCAGTCTCTGCTGGACCATTGCCTGGTCAATTCGCCGCCACAGCGAATCGAATGTTCCATAGGACGGAAAGGTCAGGACGAGCTGGCCTCCTGGGCTAAGCCGTTCGACGAGTCCACGAACGACCTCGAACCGATTCGGGCGAAAGAACATGACGGAGAGATTGCCTGTGACGCGATTGAAGGTCGGCAGATCAGACGGCAAGGCACGCATGTCCATGCACTCGAAGCGGAGCCATAACAATTGCGAGCCTTGAACGGCTCTCGCACGGGCGACCTGACCGGCGCTTATATCGATGGCCAGCACTTCTCCGGTAGGACCGACCTGTTCGGCGAGATAGAAGGCCGGAATGCCATGGCCTGAGGCGACATCGAGGATCCGAAGACCCGAACGGAGGTCCAGGTGCTGGAGTAACGATTCGGCGAACGGTGTGGACCAATAATCATGTTTTGGCAAGGACCAGCGCGTAGCATGTCTATTCATGATGCGAGAAAGATCATGTGGGAAAAGCCAAGGCGCTGGTGATGAGGGCCTGCGCCTCCCATTGAATACGTTTCAAATGTTCCTTTCCCTTGAAACTCTCGGCATAGAGCTTATACACATCCTCCGTCCCTGACGGCCTAGCCGCGAACCAGCCGTTATCGGTCACGACTTTCAAGCCACCGATCGTTGCGCCATTGCCGGGAGCTTTCGTGAGCATCATCACGATCCTGTCTCCGGCCAGTTCTGTTGCGCTCACTTGGTGGGGCGAAAGTTTAGAGAGAATGGTCTTCTGCTCCGGGGTGGCGGGTGCGTCGATCCGTTCATAGACCGGCTCCCCCAATTCGTTCGTGAGGTCTTGGTACAACTTGGATGGATCACGGCCGGTCTTGGCCATCATCTCGGCTGCAAGCAGATCCATGATGATGCCGTCTTTATCGGTCGACCACACGGTCGCATCAAGGCGCAGGAACGACGCGCCGGCGCTTTCTTCCCCACCAAAACCGAGGGATCCGTCGACCAGGCCGGTGACAAACCACTTGAAGCCGACCGGTACTTCAATCAGCTTCCGGCCTAATTTGGCTGCGACTCGGTCGATCAAGCTGCTGCTGACTAAGGTCTTGCCGATACCGGTATCGGGCCTCCAGCCCGCGCGATTGGTAAAGAGGTAGGCAATTGAAACGGCCAGGTAATGGTTCGGATTCATCAAGCCGGAACGAGTGACGATTCCATGTCTGTCATTATCCGCGTCATTGCCGAAGGCCACATCGAACCGATCTTTTAGGGCAATGAGGTTAGCCATGGCGTAAGGAGATGAGCAGTCCATACGGATCTTGCCGTCCCAATCCAAAGGCATAAAGCGGAACGTTGGATCGACAGACGGATTTACGATCGCAATGTCCAGCCCATAACGCTCGGCGATCGGTTGCCAGTAGGCCACACCGGACCCACCGAGCGGGTCGATCCCCAGCTTCAGTCCCGCCGACTTGATGGTTTTCAGATCGACCACGTTGTGCAGGTCGCTTACATAGGCCTCGATATAGTCGTGCCGATGGGTGGTTGAAGCCCGTCGAGCCTGTTCGATCGGAAGGCGTTTTACTCCTGCAAGATCCGTCGCGAGGAGAGCATTGGCCCGATCCTCAATCCATTTGGTGGTCTGTGTATCGGCCGGGCCTCCTTGTGGAGGATTATATTTAATGCCGCCGTCTTCCGGAGGATTATGCGATGGTGTGATGACAATCCCGTCGGCCAGACCGGCGGTTCGGCTTCTGTTGTAGGTGAGGATGGCGTGAGAGATGACCGGTGTCGGGGTGTAGCCGCCATGCTGATCGATCATGATGTCGATACCATTAGCGGCGAGTACCTCCAGGGCTGTCACCAGGGCAGGCTCCGATAGCGCATGTGTATCCTTGCCTATGTAGAGAGGTCCGGTCGTGTGCTGTGCAGCCCGGTATTCGCAAACTGCCTGCGTGATTGCCGCGAGGTGTTGTTCATTGAAGCTGTGTCTCAAGGAAGAACCACGATGCCCCGATGTACCGAACGAGACGCGCTGGTCTCGAACCGAGGTATCCGGCTTTTCAGTCCAGTACGCGGACACAAGTTTTTCCACATCGACAAGGCTTGAGCGAGGTGCCGGTTGGCCGGCCAACGGATGAACAGCCATACTAGAGATGTAGTTCGACCGTCGTGCTGCTGTCAACTGCAGAGATTTGCATAATGCAAACGATCTCACTTTGCCCGGATATCAAAAGGGCACTATCATCGGGGGAGAATCCCTTCTAGAACGATGACTTCATGGATTTCATGGGATTGATCCGGTAAGATGCCGGGAAACTACATCTAATAATTCCAAGGTAGTGGTGTGTCCCGTCTTCGGCTTGCACTTGTGATCGTACTCGCCATCGCGGTGTTGGCGGTCGCTTTCCTCTCATTGTCGAGGGAACTGACCGGCCAGGACTATCTCAAAGAGTTTGTCCTGGAACAGCTCGAGGAGAGCTTGGGGCGAAAGATCGACGTGCATCGTGTTAAGTTTGTGATTTTCCCACGTGTGCGCGTCGAACTTATCGATGTCAAGATTCACGATCCTCAATCAGACCACGTGGTACTGACCGCGAAGCGGGCCGATCTGGTCCTTCGCCTCCTGTCGCTCCTCAACAGACAAGTTGTCGGCAAGCGGTTGCTGATCGAAGAACCGACCTTGACGCTTCGGCGAAACCAAGACGGTCGTTGGAATGTCTTGGATGGGTTGAACGGACAGGCGGACACCGGTCAGCAAACGATGGACATGATGGCGCGGACATTCATGATCAAGGAGGCGACGCTCGTCAACGGAACGATCACGGTCATTGACGCCGCCAGGCCCGACGGCATTCGGTTCCTTAAGTTCGAGCACGTCGAGTTTAGGCTGCTGGTTCGGCCGGAACATGGCCATGCCGACTTGCATCTGTCGGCGGCTCATCAAGGAGAATCAGGCGTATCGGCTGTGTCGCTGGATGGAGTTATCAAACGAGCGGAATTGCCGGTGACGTTATCCGGCGAAGAGACAACCGAATCGGCGACTGGATTGGAGTTTGAAGGACAGATCGACGCCGCAGATCTCAAGATACGAGAAGCCGCCGACTTTCTCGGTCCTCGGCCGGTTTCCGAGCATCTTCAGGGAGCGTTAAATCTGAAGGCTGCCGTCCGCGTCATGCCGGGTGTTGCAGGATATGACATGGTCCTGTCCGACATGACGGCGCATTTGAACAACATCACACTGAAAGGAAAGGCAAATCTGGCCGGCCTTCTGACTCCACAGCCAACGTTTGCCGTCACGTTCGGCAGTTCGCTCGTCGCGCTCCCTCAATTACTGAAAACCATTCCCCCTGACTGGATTCATCCGCAGCTTCCGGCCCTGCTCGCTGATCGTCAGATCGGCGGCAAGGTGCAAGTGGTAAATGCAACCCTCACCGGGTCCACGACTACCGGTCCCCAGCTTTCGACAGTCGGGGAATTTCACATCAGCGAGGGGAGGGGGTTGATCGGCAGTAATCGTATCGCCATGAAAGACCTCGCTGCGATGGTGGTGGTCGAGACAGGACGTGTCCGCATCGCCAAGGTGACCGGAATGTACGGGGCGATGCAGATCACCGATGGAAAAGCCGAGGTGTCGTTTCTGGACGCAGGTCCATGGTTGGAGCTGGAGATTACGGGAGAAATGGGAGCCTCGCATCTCGTCGAGTTTCTGGCGAAGACCGTGAAAGCGGAGCGCGTTGCACAGTTGCTCGCAGATATCCGTGACGCCGAGGGCACGGCGCAGTCAACATTCCGTCTTGTCGGACCGTTGAAGCAGTCCGGCGGGATCACGTTTGCCGGTGGAGAAGTTACGGCTCGCCAAGTCAGTTTCACTCATGTGAATTTACCGGAGCGTTTGACCGGGATGCAGGGCCGATTTGTCTTGACGGAGGGATCCACACAATTCGATCAAGTTACTGGACACCTCGGCGGAACGGCGGTTCAGGTCCAAGGGGCGATCACCGGCGGAACGGCAAGTCGATTTCAAGACTTTGTCATTCGCACACGCGGTGATGCGGCACAGATGGTGAGGCTGTTTCGTTCCGCCGGGAGTGAACAGGGCATGTTTGAGGGCACGCTTAACACGGAAGTAGCCTTATCCGGGTCTACAACGAGGCCCCAAGTTCGAGGATCCGCCGTGTTCGATGAGGCCAAAGTTATAATCGGGGCAATGGAAAAACCCATCGGCGCCCACGCGACGGTGGAGTTTGATGGGGAAATGGCCCAGAGCGCCAGCATCACGTTACATCGCGTCGAGCTGATCTTACCCGCCGTACATATTCCAGCCAAGGGAACCATGAAGCTGGGTGATCGATTCATGATCGATATGGCTGTGGCGACCGGTACGCTGGGGGTATCCGGCCTGCCGGAATGGATATCCAAAGGAGGGCTTGAGGCGGGCAATATCGAAGTCTCGCTCGATGTTAAAGGCAAAGAGCCGGATTGGAAGACCTGGCGGATTACCGGATGGATGGGACTGACGAACGGGCTGATGTTGGCGAAAGGAATCGATGGCCATGTACAGGATCTCTATGCCCGCGTAAAGTTTCTTCGTAACGAAGTTGAACTCAAACGGTTATCATTTTCGCTGCAAGGCAGCGATATCACCCTAGAAGCTACGGTTCGGAATTGGGCGACGAAGCCCACCATTACCGGTAAGATCGAATCCAACCAGCTTGATATGAGCCTCATCATTCCAAAAGGTGAAAGGACTCCTATCCGGGAATTTCTTGAAACGTTGGCGGCGAGCAGTCACGTCACCATGTCTGCGTCCATTGCGCACGGCCGCTACAAACATCTGAAGGTAGGCTCGCTTACCGCTCGGATCAATATTCAGAACGGAATGCTTGATATCGATCGTCTTTCCGGCGAGTCCACACATGGGCAAGTGGCCGGAAGGCTGGTGGTGCAACTTCCTCCCAAAGCCCCGGCGGATCTCGACCTTTCATTTCGGGCTACCGGGGTATTATTCGAAGATCTCTTAAGGCTGACCAAGGCTCAAGCCCACGGTGTATCCGGCGAGGCTCGGTTCAGCGGAGTTCTTCGCGGTCATGGACGCAATCCCCATGGGGTCTATCCTACGTTAAACGGAAAGGTCGAGTTGTTGTTGGAAAATGGCCGCATTCTAAAGTCAAATGATCGAGCGGTATGGAAAATCATCAGCTTGCTCAACCTCCCGGCTGTGTTGCAGGGCAAGGTCGATCTTGAAAAGGAGGGGTTGCCGTACAACAGGATTTCCGCGACCGTTGTCATTCAAGATGGAATGTTTCAAACGGAAAACCTGATCATCGACAGCCCGATTTTGAAAATTACGGCCGCGGGGAATTACGACTTGCCGACCGACCAGTTGGATTTGGCCGTCGCGGTGAGTCCGTTCGGGTCCTACTCACAATTCATCAAGACGATTCCACTCTTCGGGCGAATCGTGGCGGGAGATCGCAAGGGCATCGCCACGGCGATGTTTACCATGAAGGGAGCGATGGAGGACCCGGAAGTGACCTATATGCCCGTGAAGTCCTTTGCCTCCGGGCTGTCGGGGTTGGCCCAACTCGCGGTCGATGTCTTGACGAACACCCTAACATTGCCGATAGATCTGGTGACGCCGGATGAAGATTCCGGAGTGCGGCCGAAAGACACGACTCCATCGCCCGATCCTGCCGTGCCGTGATGGTCTCGGTTCTTGACGACTTACTCTTCTTGACCGACCACCGACCCCATGCTAGCATCAAATTTAGATGTTCTTGAACCTACAACCATTTCATTCAACTCTGCCTTCCCGCTAGCACATTCATGAAACGCAGCGTGATATCCCAACCGGAGACGGCCACCCTGTTCATTGCCGCCAGCGAGCATGATTCGAATCTGTACTATGTCACTCGCTTCATGGCGCCGGACCCGTTCATCTATCTCGAAATCAAGGGTGAACGGCTGATGGTCATGAGCGATCTGGAGATGGATCGTGCCAGGTCTCAAGCCGCAGTGGACCGAGTGTTGTCCTACTCTGAGATTGAACAGAAGGCAAAGCAACAGGGAGTGAAGGATCCGACGACGGTCGATATCGTGCACATCGTCTTGAAAGAGTCCAAAGTCAGATGCCTTTTGGTCCCCGCGAATTTTCCCTTCATTCATGCCACGCGGCTACAGGAGCTGGGGTACAGTCTCAAACCGAAGCGCGACCCGTTCTACGAACAACGCGTCGTGAAAAGTGAGGAAGAGGTCCGACATATCGAAGAGTCCCAGCGCGCCACTGAGGAAGCGGTGGCCTCGGCGCATGATCGGCTTCGACGGGCGACCATCCGAGGAGGCGAGCTGTGGTTCGAGGGAGCGGTATTGACCTCCGAGCGGGTCAAGCAGTTGATCAATGTCAAACTCATGGAGCGGAACTGTGTGGCCCAGCATACGATTGTGGCGGGTGGAGAACAGGCTTGTGATCCCCACAATGAAGGGAGCGGACCGTTGCCGGCTCATCGCAGCATCATCTTCGATGTGTTCCCTCGTTCAGCAACCAGTCGCTATTTTGCCGATATGTCCCGTACGGTAGTATGCGGCACGGCGAGCCCAGAATTAAAACGGTTGTATGGCGTCGTGAAGGATGCTCAAGAGGAAGCCATCGACAAGGTCAAAGACGGGGCTGACGGGATGAAGATCCATCAAGGCATCTGTGCGCGGTTTGAAAAGGCCGGATACAAGACCGGCCTGGTGAATGGGCGCATGCAGGGATATTTCCACGGAACTGGACATGGAGTGGGGCTGGATATTCACGAAGCGCCACGTATCAGCCGAACCGGCTCACTCCTCCAAGAGGGCCACGTCGTCACGGTTGAGCCAGGGCTGTATTATCCCGGATTAGGCGCCGTCCGAATCGAAGACATGGTGCTCGTGACGAAGGACGGCTGCCGCAACCTCACCAATTTCCCCAAAGTCTTTGAGCTCGGATAGGCGCAGGTATTTATACTCGCTCAGCCCTGTGGTTTTCCTTCGCGCTGTTTCCTGTCCTGTTTAGAGCCGACATGTCTCACACGTTTCACTTCTTAGATGATATCGCGACGGCGGATCTCGCGTTCGACGCCTCCGGCGATTCACCTCAAGAACTCTTCCAAGCTGCGACGGATGCACTCATCGAAGCCTTGGCTGATCCCCAGACAGTCCGTTCTCCATGGCAACAGACGATTGAGCGAGAGGATGAGGATCCAGCGGCACTGTTGTTCGATTGGCTTTCCGATGTGGTGTACTGGAAGGATGCGGCAGGAGTAGTATTCAGTAAAGCTCACGTCACACTCATTCACAGGCCCGATGGGTCGTGGAAGCTGAACGGGTTGCTGTCTGGAGAACCGGTCAATGGTTCGACCCAGGCGTTGAGGGCCGATGTGAAGGGAGTGACCAAACATCTCTATCGACTGTACCAAGAAGGAGGAGGATGGACCGTGAGGATAGTGTTGGACGTATGAAGCTGAATACCGAGATGCGGGTCAATCGGATTACCGACGAGGTGTGGGAAATTCCCGCTACCGAAAAGTCGGGCATGCTGGTACCCGCACGGATTTATGCCACTCCGACCATTCTTGAATCGATGGATTCGGGGGTGTTCGAGCAGGTGACGAATGTCGCTTGTCTTCCAGGGATCAAAAGACATGCACTCTGCATGCCGGATGGCCACTGGGGTTATGGGTTTCCCATCGGAGGTGTGGCGGCGTTCGATGTCCGTTCTGGAATTATCTCACCCGGTGGTGTCGGGTATGACGTCAATTGCGGAATGCGGCTGATCAGGACCGATCTCACTCAGGAGGAAGTACAGCCACGTCTTGAGCGGCTGATGACGGAATTGTTTCGAAGAGTGCCGGCCGGAGTCGGAGCGAGCGGGTTCGTACGGCTGGATCGCTCAGCGTTCGACCAGGTCATGATTAACGGGGCCGGATGGTGTATCGAGCACGGCTTCGGCTGGCATCGCGATCTGGAGGCCATCGAAGAGGGAGGATGCATAACCGGCGCCGATCCGTCGAAAATCAGCGACCATGCAAGGAGCCGAGGGATCAATCAGCTGGGGACGCTGGGATCCGGCAATCATTATCTCGAGGTGCAAGTGGCGTCCAATGATCGGATCTTTGACAAAGAGACGGCCGCGTCCTGGGGGATTACGGGGCATGATCAGATTGTCGTGATGGTGCACTGTGGGTCGCGCGGGTTCGGTCACCAGGTCGCGGGTGATTATCTGAAAATATTCGAACGGGCGATGCGACGCTACGGCATTTCCGTCAAGGATCAACAATTGGCCTGCGCTCCGTTTACATCAGTTGAAGGGCAGGATTATTTCGCCGCCATGAATTGCGCCGCTAACACGGCCTTTGCCAATCGCCAGGTGATTACTCATCAGATCCGGGAAGCTTTTGCTTCCGTCTTTGGTCGTTCGGCGGAAGAGATGAGGATGGAGTTGGTGTATGACGTGGCGCACAATGTTGCCAAAGTAGAGCGATATCCGGAAGGCGATTTGGTCGTACACCGGAAAGGATCGACAAGGGCCTTAGGACCAGGCAGTGACAATCTCCCCCCGCAGTATCGTATGACCGGTCAGCCGGTCATCTGCGGTGGGTCGATGGAAACCGGGTCGTATCTTTTGGCCGGGACTGAAGGAGCGATGCGGGACACATTCGCATCGACGATGCACGGGTCGGGGCGCACGATGTCTCGGGCGCAGGCGAAGAAGACCGTGCGTGGTGAACAGATACAGAAGGAAATGAAACAACGAGGAATCCTTGTGAAGGCTGTCTCTATGTCCGGGCTGGCCGAGGAGGCTGGTTTCGCCTACAAGGACATCTGCGATGTCGTTGAAGCGGTCGATCGCGCGGGGATTACCAAGAAAGTCGCGGAACTCCGACCGATCGGCAATATAAAGGGTTAGCGACGCACGGTCTTACGATTTACTATGCAACAATGGAATGTTCATGCCGCTGTGAATGCGATCTCAGGCGAAGGCCTTCTAAGCGAGGTGCCGACTCGAGGCTGCAGTAGTCAACCTCATTGAGGGCAGGTGCGGATCGTTCAGAATCAATACAAACCACTAAGCGGCTTTGGCCGTTCGGCGTTTCGTCGCTTGGCCGAGGATATCCAGTGCGGCGATACGGTATGCTTCGGCATACGTTGGAAAGTTGAATACGTTGTCGATAAAGGATTCGATTGTTGCGCCGCTCTGAAGAGCCAACTGCCCCAGGTGTACCAGTTCCGTAGCAGAATCTCCGACAACCTGTACCCCAAGTAGGCGCTCGCCTACCGGGTCGGCTATCATCTTGAGGAGGCCGTGGCTGGCCCCTGATATTTGGGCGCGGGCGATTTCCTCAAACTTCGCCCGTCCTATCAATGGATCCCGATAACGCTCCCGCGCGCCCATCTCATCAAGACCGATACTGGCCATTTCCGGGATCGTATAGATACCCAATGGGATAGTCGAAGCTGCATCACCGATCGGGAGGTTGAGAGCGTGGCGAACAGCGCGCCGCCCGTGCTCCATGGCTTTGGATGCCAACGCCGGCGCACCCACCATGTCGCCGACGGCATAAACGTGAGGGACATTCGTCTGACAGTATTGATTGACAGGAATCACGCCTTTATCTGACACTGTGATGCCCGCTGCGGAGAGATTCAAATCCTCAACGTTGGCTTGCCGTCCCAGCGCGACCAGCATCTTCTCGGTATTGATCGTTGTCCCATCGCCCAACTTTGTCACGACGTGCGCAACCTCGTTCCATCGCACGTTTTCGATATGTTGTCCGCCGAGGTAATGGCCACCTTGCTGTTCAAAGCCTTTGATGAACTGTTCGACCAGTTCGCGATCCATGAATTGAAGCGGATAAGGAGCGCGATCGATCAGGGTGACTTCGACACCCAATAACGCAAAGATGGACGCATATTCGCAGCCGATCACACCTCCTCCCACGACGGCCAACGACCGCGGCAAGTACATCATCGAAAGCAGTGAGTCGCTGTCCAGGATGTGCTCATGGTCGACGGGAAACTCCTCGGGATTTCTCGGGCGTGAGCCCGTGGCCACCACGATGGTATCGGCGGTGAATTGTTGTTGAGCACCGTCCACGGTTTGCATCTCGATCGTGTGCTCATTCTGGAAACGCGCTCGTCCGTGAAACAGCGAGATGCCGTTGCGCCGAATTTGACGGCTCATGAATGAGTCGTGCGCCTGCACCACGTCTTCGAGACGGCTCAAGAGGGTTGCAATTTGAGTATCCGGCTTGAGGCTGAACTGGAACGCCTCTCCCGCGCGTTTGAGCCGATCCAGATGGAGGGCGCTTTCTCGCAGTGTTTTGCTGGGTATCGTGCCGCGATAAACGCAGCTGCCTCCGATGCCGCGCTCTCGCTCAATCAGCGCGACGCGCTTACCGGCCTTCGCGCCTTGGACCGCCGCTTTTTGGCCGGCCGGACCGGCGCCGATCACGATGATGTCGAATGCAACCAGTGTACTCATAGATTCAACGCATTGACAACGGCCAGCACATGATCCTTGGTCGTCATGAGCTGATCGATGTCATTGGGATAGAGGTTGAGTTCTCCGAAAACCGGGTGCGCACGGAGCGTTTCTTCCGGCACATCATCAGGTGCCAGGAGGTGACTGGCCAGTTTATCGGCGGCACAGGTCAGCACGCACTCTTGGCGAAACGAATCGGCATGGTCGTAGTCTTCGTAGTACTGGATTGCCGCGGCTACTTGTTTGGGCAAGCTCCATTTTTCGGCGATGAGGGCACCGACGTGGGAATGGTGGCCATCAACCCATCTATGTAATACCGACTTCTCAAGTGCAAGTCGTTGCGCCTGTGCCAGGGTCGTCACCGTTTGTAAGACGACGGGTTTTCCGATTTCGTGCAACAGACCGCAAAGGTATGCGCTTTCGACGTTGACGCGTCTCATACGGGCGACTTCTTTGGCAAAGGCCCCGCTCGCCAGGGAGTGACGCCATAGTCGTTTTACATCATCCTCATGTCCCGGCACCTTGAACGCACCGGACTTCAATGAGGCCGTAAAGGCAATCTCAGACAGTAGGGTAATGCCCAACATGGCTACCGCGTGCTGAAGCGACACGACAGGACTACGAGGCATGTAGGCCGGTGAATTGGCGATCCGCATGACATGCGCCGCCAGCGCTTGATCCTGGTGAATCAAAGATGAGAGCTTCGCCGCATCGGAGGCCGGATCCGCCGCCAGTGCCAACACTTGGCTGGCCGCTTGAGGCAGGAGAGGGAGCTCGACCTCTCCTGCCTCAATTTTCTGGATCAAGGCTTGTTCCAGTCGTTCAACTGGCGTGGCGACCGATCCTGTTTCAGAAGCCATAAGGGTGTGCTCCTCGAAAGCGAGTATGTGAGTCACGACTTTCCTTGTCGGTTGCTTTCATGTAAAAGTTTAGTGATCGTGACTTTGAAATCGTCACGGGACTGTACTTGGGCTGCGTGATGAGGGAATCATGAATTGCGGTCGGTTGGCGGCAGGTGTCGTATCTACGGTACTGGCGAGCGTGATTCCTTTGTCAGGCATGGCCGCTGAATCTGAGGCGAATGCCGAAAAAGTGGCGAAAGAGGCTCGGGAAGCGATCGAAGCCACCAAAGAATATACTGCCCAACAAAAAGAGGCGTTCCAGCGGAAGGCACAAGGGGAATTAGCGGCGATTCAACGGCAAATTATTGAACTGCGCCGGAAAATTACAAAAGCCTCTGAATCGACACGGGCCGATCTTCAAAAATCGCTCACCGAGTTGGAACAGAAAAAGGAAGGTGTCAGGGAAAGATTGGATGAATTGAAGAGGGCTACTGACGCAAAATGGCACGAAGTCCGGGAAGGGATGAACTATGCCCTGAACGAACTCAAACATTCATACCAGAAACTGATCTCTCGCATGCCGTGACCGACGGTTCAGACGCATCGAGACAGGGGAGTAAGTCAGATGAAGATCGTGACACTTGCCGACTTCCAGCAGTTCGCCGGCGACAAGATGAAGAAGAACAACCTGTTTCAAACGGAACGCTTTTTCTGCGACATCTATTGTTTTGAGCCGGGCCAAGAACAAAAGGGCCATGTCCATGTCAATCAGGATAAGGTGTATATCGTTCTAGAGGGACAAGGTACGTTTCAAGTCGGGACCGACCATCGAACGCTAACGGCAGGTCAGGGAACTCTGGCCCCCGCCGGGCAGGAGCATGGTGTCAAGAATCATACGAAGAACCGCATGAAAGTGTTGGTGTTTGTCGCACCGAACCACTCTAATGTCTGACAGCGATAGCAGTGCCAAAAGGAACAAGGGGGATAGAGCGCCATGCTCTCTCCCCCTTGTTGCCTAGGCTTCCCCTCGTTATACGGATACTCGTTCAGTCGTTACTGCCCCCAGCGTTTTCTGAAACCGTATTCTTAAATCAAGGCTTGTAACACGAGCGGTCGGCCGGTTTGCCCCCGTGCGAGAACTGGTTTTCATAGGCCATGACTTGCCAGATTTGCTCCTCCGACAGGAGGCCCTTATTGGCCTTCATCTTCGTCTTGGGGACACCTTCCGATATGCGCCAGAACCAGAACGCGTCCGAAAAGCGGCAGACGAGTTTCGGATCCCGAAGGTCTCTCGCACCCTTTTTCACCGGCGCGCCGTCTTTCCCATGGCAACTGCTGCAGTTGACCTCGGTCTTGAACTCTCCCCTATAAACTTTCCCGCCTTCCTCAATGGCTTTTGGATCCATCCATCCACCGGCCGGCATTTTCTTGTCGGCATACTCAGGTGGAACGGCAGGCAATGGGGGCAAATCCTCGGCGGAGGCCATACCTCCTGTCAGCATAAGGGCACATCCCATCATCAGCGCTGAGAGGCCCACGTTCCTTCTCGTCATTCGTACCTCCTCATTGAATGTAATGGATGAGTTACCCAGTAATTTGAGTCTGTCGCAGTATGCAGCGCACCTCAATGTGGGAGCACTATACCATATTTTCTTTCGGAACAAATGAAAACATCAGATGCATCGTGACGTTCACTTCCTTTTCGAATCGTCGGGCGATGAATGTTTTCTCATGCAAACGATCGACGGTGTTTTATGTAACTCAATGTCCACCGATGATCCGTTTGGTTGCATCCACAATGGACCGCATTCCTATCCCATAG
>CAYXKP010000123.1:0-14086 GCA_964465695.1 uncultured Nitrospira sp. | reverse complement strand
CGCTTCACCCGAGAGTTGCTCGCCTGTCGGCGAAATTCGCCCGGGCTCCGCGGACAGGGGTTTCGCGTGGTGCATGTACACAATCACAATCGGGTTCTCGCGTTCCACCGATGGGTTGAGGGGCAGGGACACGATGTGATGGTGGTCATCCATCTGGCTCCGTCTCATCGCTTCGGGTATCGGATCGGCTTTCCAAGCGGCGGTGACTGGCGGGAATCTTTCAACAGCGACGTCTACGAGAACTGGGTGAATCCTGGCGTGTCCGGCAACGGCGGGCGCGTCATGGCGGATCCCCAGCCAATGCATGGATTTGCCTTTTCAGCTGCGCTGGTCCTGCCGGCCAACAGCCTCCTTATCTTTACGCGGTAGCCTTCCCTTCGATAGTGTTTCGCCGGTTCGCAAGACCTCATCGGCATCTTATGAGCTCCCTCAATGGAACCTTTCCATACCCTCGTTGCCCTAAGAGGAAAAGATGCCGTAATGGGGAGCTTAGGGATTATCCTTGGTTGAATTTCCATTGAGGGCGACTAACATTCTTGTATCCGCCGGAGTCGATGACCACGATCCTTATGAAGGGTTCTTCCTCCATCTTCTCTATCCTGGTTGCGTTGATCACGGGATGCGCGCTCGAACAGGAAGTGTCACGCACTCCTCGGACGGCGGTCGAGCAGGTCCTGTTGACTCAGGCTGTCGAGCAAGCCCTAGTGAATCTGTCGATTCGACTGCCCGAGGGCGTCAACGTGGACGTGGATGCGACCGGACTCGAAAGTGATCGGTCCCGGCTTCGCACGACGAATGCGGACCTCGGCGCGATCGATCGTCCATCGCGCGATATTTTGTACATTCGGGATATCGTGGCGGCCGAGTTAGGGCGGAGAGGCTATCGCGTGTCCGCGCGTGATACCGAGTCCCCTTACTTGGTTCGTGTCATGGCTGAGTCGTTCGGGACGATGCAAGGTGGCGTATTCGTCGGGATGCCGCCGGTTCAGAGCGTATTGATTCCCTTCTCGCTGCCCGAACTCGCTCTCTACAAGAACCAGAGCCAAAGCGGCTATGCTCGGTTGCATGTGGATGTCTACGATAATCGGACCGGCGAATTTCTCGGTTCCACTCCCAAACTGATCGGACGAGCGTATTTCAATCAGTACACGCTGCTGCTTTTGGCGACCTGGCACCGCACCGATGTGACGGCACCGCCCGTCGCGGGACAATGAGCGAGAAAACCTTCCTTTGCCTACTGACGACATGATGGTCGCTGACTTCCAAACGGTACTGCTCGTGGACCTCTCTCGGCGCACGGTCCTTGAGCATCGCGATATTCCTCCACCACCTTCGGTTCTTGACGCCTAGATCAAGAAGCAGGCTGTTTCGATTGATTCGCGCATCCCTCAATGGCAGAATGGGCTCGATTCTCGACAGAAAATAGTGCACTCAACGATTTGGTTGAAGGAGTCGCCATGGCAAAAGGCAGCATGATGCTGCAGATCGGGGTAGAACAATTGCTGTCTCCGGCCGTGTCGTCGGCACCGGAAATCTGGGCGGTTGCGGTCGATTCATTGGACGGCGCCCGCACGACAGTCCGCGAGATCGCCACTGAAAAGAGCCATCAGTTCTATGGCTGGGCCGATGGAGAGCATGAGTTCGGTGAACTGCACTTTTCCCAGGAGGCGCTCACGGATCTGTGGTTGGTCTTCAATGAACCTCGGCGCCCCCCGGCGATTCTCCACGCTCCGTCCCATGTGCCGTCGCCCCCTATCGACGGGGCTCGGATCGTGGTGCTTCGTGTCCGCGATTTCGGCTACGGCTTCGACCCGCCGGCTCGGTTCGTGTTGGGCCGTCGCGTCGGGTCCCATGCCTATCTCGATGAAGAACCGGCAGGCTGAACGGCCGTCGAGTCGTATAAGGAGCCCGGGATGGAAATCGTGATCGCCGGCGAAGGAGAAGTGCTGGTTCGCTATATCAATGCCGCGGGTGAGACCCTCCTCCAAGAAAAACTTGTCGTCACCGGCTCGCCCACCGTTCAAGGGCGGCGAGCTATTGATCTCTCCATTCAAACCAGGCTCGGCTTTGTCCCGGTGGCTCCAGTGCTGGTGACACGGAGCCATCCATCGCAACGGGTGACGTTCGACGGCGCCCTCCCTTCCCGCTTCACGCAACAGCGCTGTCGGGAGATCGGCTGTTCTCCCAAAGTCGTCAAAGCCGCAGTCAGGGGACGTGTCGCGCCGCCGGTGCAAACCGAACCGGCGGTGAGGCTGCATGACGATCGTGAGTTCGCGAAATACATTCGAGCGGTCGCCCGCGGTATGGCGAAGCGGACATAGCGTGGATTCGATTTCCATGCCGCGCCGTGCGGATTGGTTTGCGCCTCGAACTCCCCCTTCATTAGTTCAACACCATGAATACGTCATGCGTGTTGCGTACAGACTCTTGAACAGGAAACGAGCTACGAATACAATTCCCCCGCATCTCTCAAACGGAGGGCCTTATGTCGACCGCACAAGATTACATCCATCACCCGAACGTTCTCAAAGCCGTGCAAACGGTGAAGAAGGAATGCAGGGGCAAGGAATATTCCGACATTATAGATGCAGGCGATCATCAGTATGTCGACCTTGTCATGGAAGGCGGAGGCGTGCTCGGCATCGCATTGACCGGCTACACCTATGTTTTGGAGCAGGCCGGCATCAGATTCTTGGGCGTAGGCGGTACATCGGCGGGCTCGATCAATGCTCTGATGATTGCCGCCTTAGGTCCCCCAGGTGCGGCTAAAAGCGAGCGCCTCCTCGATGTTCTGTCAAGGATGCCGATGGAGTCCTTTATCGACGGAGACGGTGATGCCAGAGATTTTTCGCAAGCCGTCCTCGGCAAAGCGGGCATGGTGAAATTGATCTGGAAAGCCTCGCAAATCATCGACAATCTGAAAGAAGATTTGGGGCTGAACCCGGGGGAAGCCTTCTTGAATTGGCTGACTGCGGAACTGCAAGGAGTGGGAATCAAAACAACGGCCGAACTCCGCAATCGGTTGCACACTGTTTCGCCGGGCCTTGGATTGAGGCCGAGCCGCACCGACATCCAGTTATCGGACAAAGACAAAGGCGGGGAATTGGTCATGATCGCAGCGGACATTACCACTGAGACAAAGGTGGTATTTCCGAAAATGGCCCCGCTCTATTGGTGCGATCCTGAGCCGGTCAACCCCGCTTACTATGCCCGCGCCTCGATGTCGATTCCGTTTTTCTTCCACCCGTTTACGGTGGACGGCTGCTCTCCCGACCGAAATCTGTGGACAGAGCTTGCCGGCTACGAGGGCTCCCCTCCTCGACGCGTGATGTTCATGGACGGCGGCATCATGTCGAATTTTCCGATCAACGTGTTTCACCAACCGTACCGCGTTCCATCGGCCCCGACTTTTGGCGCCAAAATCGGCCTCGACGGCATCGAACCGGCCGAGATCACGAAGCCGGCGCAGCTTATCGGTGCCGTTTTCGACGCCGCCCGCCATACCTTGGATGTCGATTTCATCAAAGCCAACCCTGACTATAAGCATTTGGTCAAGATGATCGATACCGGCAGCCATCACTGGTTGAACTTCACCATGGAGCATGGAGATAAAGTCGATCTGTTCGCTCGCGGTGCGAAAGCGGCGGCGGAATTTTTGTGTACATTCGACTGGGTCAAGTACAAGACGATCCGAAAAGGTCTTGCAGAGGCGTTCCAAGCAAGCGTCAATAACGGACCGGCGAACTGACGTAGACCACGGGCGTCGAGTTTTCCGTGACACAGGTCGCGGCCGTAACAAGAAGGAAGCATCAAAGTTTCACCGAAAGTCCCGCCGCAAGAAAAGGCGTACCGCCTGCAGTGAACCGGCACCGCCAAACCAGATACTTGTAGACGAGAAAGCATCCGGAGGCCAGCATGGCTATTCAGTGGATCGGAAGTCCGAACAAAGACAAAGGGCGAGAGGGTTTCAGGCCCGAGGCGATCGTGATCCACATCATGGAAGGTACGCTTAAGGGCACCGACGCCTGGTTTTTGAACGAGGAGTCAGGCGTCTCCGCCCACTACGGAATTGGGAAACAGGGTGACATTCATCAGTATGTCGGCGAAAGCGACCGGGCGTGGCACGCAGGCCGTATCGTGGCCCCGACATGGCGCTTGTGGAAGCCCGATGTCAACCCGAACTGGTATACGATCGGCATTGAGCATGAAGGACGGGCTGATACGCTCTGGCCGGACGCGATGTACGAAGCCAGCGCGCGTTTGATCGATGAGATTTGCCGGCGTTGGGCCATCCCCTGTGATCGCGACCATATCATCGGCCATCGAGAAATCCGCTCTGATAAGACGTGTCCTGGATTCGAAGCCGATCTCGATAAACTCGTCGACATGGTGATTGGATTCCAGCGCGATCCGGCCACGTTCAACTTCGTCAAAAAACAGGGTATCGTAAGAGCGCGCGTCGACTTGAACATTCGTGAACTGGTCCCCACAACCGCCACAACGGTGGTCCGTACAATCAAGAAAGGGCGAAGGCTCACGTATCGAGGTTGGACGAGTAACGGGATGACCGTCAACGGGAATAGCCATTGGTATAAAGACTTCGATGACAATTATTTCTGGGCCGGAGCGACCGAGCAGCCGATTCCCGGGCTCTGAGACCGATACACGAGTCAACCCCGGCCGTCATTGTCTTCGCTCTACTACAGCACTTCTTCTGGTCGGGAGCTTCTTCTTAGCCTGTGGTGCGCATCCCCGATCGGCTTCTCCGTCCGTGCAACTGGCGCCGGACCGACAATCCATTCTTGTCATTCCCACCGATCGAGCGATACCTTCTAAACTTCCTTTAGAACATTTGCCGGCCGAATCGACGCTTGCGCCGGGTCTTTCTTATCACCCACAACGCTTCGAGCTGGTCCGCGTATCACCGGACGGGCGATACGCGGCGTTTTCCACGGCGGGACATCACAGCCTGATAGGTCTCCTGGATCTTACGACCATGGCGGTGCAAGAAATGGACGTTGTCACGGAAGGGGATGTCATGGCCTTTCACTGGGCAGCCGATGGTCGAACCTTGGCGTATGACTACATCCCGGCCGGTGGCTATCGCCGAGTGAAGGGCTATGATGTTGAATCCCGACAAAGTTTGGTCATGCCACGCAAGGAGGGAGATTCTGCCATCCATGTGACGTTTGAGAGTTGGGGGCCCCGGCCGCATGAGGTCATAGCGCACGTAACCGACGGACGCGGGAACGAACGGCGAATCGAAACTGTCACGCTGATTCCCCATCGCTAGAAAAATCCTGCTACGGATACGGCGCTGAGCCACCATGTCTGTGATCCTCCATGGATGCGAATATATGTCCGACCCAATCCATTCCCCGGTCTCTCGATTCCACAGCCGGCCTTAGGTCAGGCCATTGAATGGGCGGAGCGGCGAGGCTACAATTTGCCTTTGGCTCCCAGGCATCAATGCGCACAGCCAGTGGTACGGCGGCGTTGTTCGAAGGGTACGCAGCTTGAAATTCCTACTTCTTGTCGCTTTTAGCGGAACCCTCCTGGCATCGGCCGGTCATGCGGCAAGCCCTATGGCAGCTCAGGTCTGCAATCTGCTTTCGTCACCTTCCTTACTGGCCGTTCAATCAACAAAGGGAACCGGCGAGGGTTGCGCATGGCAATGGCCCAACGGTCAGGTGCTGTCGGTGTATGTGCACATCGATCAACAGAGCGAAACTGTGGCGGGAACTAATCAGATGATGGACATGTACCTGCAGAACCCGGCGTTCAAGAGAACGGCTTTCCCGGTTTGTACGGGAGGTGACATGGTCGTCGGGGACTTTCGAAACGGCAAAGGTCCCGGCGGCACCGGATACACACAGTGTTCGGGTTTTGTGCTAACCTTCAGCTTTCAAGGCAATGATGCCCGCAAGCACTTACCCGGCGTGGCGAAGCAACTGGCTGGTACGAACTTTTCCCATTAGTTCTTGACTCGATCATCTCGACATGACCTTTCGTTCACATATGCATTGAACCGGACAGCCTGATGGAGCTCCCCTAGTCACTTCGCTCCTACGACACAATGAATTTCCGTCACTGTATTGAAGGGATGAATCATGAAAAACGTTGAGATGAGCATCGAGGGATCGGTATTAACGATCAGAGTGGATCTCTCCAAGGAGTTCGGCCCGTCTTCAACGGGCAAGACGATCATCATTGCTTCGACGGAAGGGAACGTGACCATTCCAAATCGGCAAGAGAAGGTCGGGCTCAATGTCTATCGGAAAAAGTAGCTGCCCGCAGCCATTCGGCCCTACCTTTTTCACCGCCGAGACTGCTTTCTTTTCCGACCGGCTCTTGACAGATCAGAAAGCCGCTCCAGACCTATCAATTCATATGCGATCCCCAGAAAATTCTTGCGGCTGTGGATAGCCATGCACGTGTTGTCGCACCGGCCATCGCGGTAGGAAATTCTTTGCGATGTCAAAATACACAGTGCTAGGAATGCTTGGAAACGTAGAGGGCGCTCCTCTGAACCACTATTAGTTGTGGTCCTTTAAACAAGGTGCAGACGCCTAAAAAGTAGGCAATTTGATGAATAGTCAGGTCATTTGTGCATGCTCCAGCCGGAAGGTTGATTTGTTCACAGGGTTATCCACAAAAGGTGGGGAACAAAAAGCGATGGGTCATTGCCCGCTTCGAAACCGTGCAATGAACGATGAATCACTTAAAATTCAGACCCCTCTGTATTCCTTGACACCCTTCTTGCATTTCTCCGACAATCCGCGGGTCCATTGAATCACCAATCAGATGGTGACTTAGAATCTCTCGAGGTTGGCATGAAACACTCACGTGTCGCGCTTGCTGTCGCCGCCTCCCTGTTTTTCGTGGGCTGCTCTTCCCACGCTCAGAGGGCGGTCGGAGGACCGGATCAGCCCGCAAGAATCACAGCAGGCGGGTACACGAGAGAAGGCTGTCTCCTCAATCTGAAGCTGACAGCACGGGAGAAAAGTGTGCGATTGGTGCCTGACGACGTACAAGTGGAATCGAATTGGCTCATGTTAATTTTCCCATTCCTGAATCAGGAAGGTTATCGGTGTTCGGCGACTTTCACCGAACGAACGAAACGACCTTTAAGCAAAGACCCGCTCTACCCGATCGATTAAATCGGGCGGCCACCCACGTCTTTGGGCTCGCCACCGTGTCGATCCCCCTTGCCTGAAGCGACAGCTGCAATCTATCGGCGACGACTACCACCACTGATATAAACGGCTTCACTGCCCCGTTGCAAAGTGAATCAGGAAGACGATAGGATCGCATCTCTTTTCCATTCGTGAAGAGAGAAAGCGCCGACATCCATTTCGGCTCAGAGCGGATTCCATGTGAGCATGAGTGTATTGAAGCCCATTGGCGGGGCACGCCTGATCTACTTGTGGGTGGGGACATGATCATCAAATTATCCATTTTCGCTCTGGTATCCATCGCCATGTTATGTGGAAACGTGCCGGTTTCCCTTGCTGTCGGAGATTCAGACCGTCCGTCGACGCAAGACGAATTGAGCGTGACAAGAAGCAATCTGGAGCATGCCAAGCAAAGAATCGAGGAACTCGAACGACAACTCGCCGCCGGCAATCTGGAGAATGCCAAGCGACGGATCGGCGAGCTCATTCTCCAACTCCATGCGAAAGATAATGAAATCTTATCCCTGCGATCCAGTGCCTACGAGAACGCCAAGAAGCTTCGCGAAGATCTTGCATCACAAACTGAAGAGCTACAACAGGCCAAGCGCCGTGTGGCCGAAGTGGAACAGCAGATGGCGGCGACGGGAAAAGGGCAAGAATTGACTCAGGCCAAACGTCGCGCAGCCGAAGCTGAACAACAGACGGCGAGGAAAGAACAAGACTTGGCGCAGGCCAAACGCCGCGCTACCGAAGTCGAGCAACAGCTGACCGCGAAAGAGCAGGAGTTGACTCAGGCCAAACGCCGCATCGCCGAAGCTGAACAACAGACGGCGAGGAAAGAGCAAGACTTGGTGCAAGCCAAGCGCCGCGCGGCGGAAGTCGAGCAACAGCTGGCTGGGAAAGACCAGGAGTTGACTCAGGCCAAGCGCCGTATCGCCGAAGTGGAACAACAGATGGCGGGAGGGAGAGAGCAGGACCAGGCTCTAGCCAAACGCCGCATGGCCGACGCCGAACAACAGGCGGCGAGGAAAGAGCAGGAACTGGCGCTGGTCAAGGAGGACCTCAAACAACTCACGCAAAAACTTGCTGAGCTCAACCCCCTCCTGATGGCGAAGGACGCGGAACTGGCACGTACGAAGCAGTTGCTGGCAGACTTGGAGCGCAGTCCGTCCAAGCAAGCCGAGACGGCACCCGCTCAAGAGGACAACTCTGCCGACAAGACTTTGCTTCTTCCTCAATCGATCGAGGAGAACCTATCCGTGACCAGCCTGCTGCCGCCCAACCACTCGGCTGCAAATGACGCAGACGTGTCATTGAGCAGCGACCTCGGCAAGATGAGCGAGAGTCTTGCGACCTTATTACAGCCCGAGCTCAAGAAGGGCAATGTGACCTTGCGGCAGCGGGGAAACAAATTGACTCTCGCGTTTGCAACCGGTGAGTTATTCCCCGCCGGTGACGCCACGGTGACCTTGGGAGGCACCTCGTTGCTGGAGCGGGTTGGAGCGGTCTTGCAGGGCTTCCGTTACCAGAGCGTAGAGGTTGCCGGACATACCGACAACACGCCGCTTCGCAACGACCCCCGCAAGGGATTTCGGGACAACATTGAACTCTCGAGGTCACGGGCCGAACATGCAAGCCAGGTCCTCGTCAGCGGAGGACTTGAAGCCGACCGTGTCAAAGCGGTCGGATACGCGGATACCAAACCTATTGCCGCCAATGACACCGAAAAAGGTCGGAGCAAGAACCGACGAATGGAAATCGTGATCACACAGTGGTCGGAATCGGGGGCCAATTCAGACGATGCGAGAACGCAAATCGGCAAGAAGCTTCGTGGATTCTCCACTCAAGCGGTGACTCACCATTGACCCATGACGGAACCGTCCGTGTCTTCTGAGGTCAGCGAGCCACGATCCCTAGCCGGACGAGCCCGGAAATATCCTCAGTATCGGCGGAACGGGCGACTCGATTGGTCACGCGATTGTAACCGGCTTCGACCCCGACCTTGGTCACCCAGTCGGTTGAGGAGTGCACCGCCCAATCCAGAGTGCCTTTCCACCTTAGGTATTCGGTGTGGATCAATCCATCCGATGAACTGGAACTCGAATAGTTGCCCACGGTGCTGAAAAGAAGCTGCGGGCTCTGCTGGAAACTGAGAGCAAGAGAGGCGGTGGGGTTGTCGATACGTACGCCGGACCACGATTGGAATTCTTGTCGATAGGCGAGAACCGGCGTGATGGTCAGCGTCTTGATCGGGCGAAGAAAAGCCGAGAGCGTTTGTGCCCTGGTATTGCTGTCGACGTCTCCACGGAGCAGATCGCTCGCGAAAATGTAGCTCGATGCAAATCTGATATCCCAGCCGGGTCGCTGGAGAGTTACGGCGCCTTCAATCGTGTGGTTGGAGGAACGCTGGGGAACCATTCCTATCGGTTCAAGCGCGCTGTTCAGAGAGTTCCTCGAATAGGTGATGCTGAGTTCCGGCCACAAGGGCCTGCTAAGCGACAGCCCGACCCGCCCATACGTCTGCTCCAGTCGGGACCGGGTCGCTTCTCCTTCGACGTTGTTCCATGTTTGGCCGACGGCATTCCGGAACGTCATCCATCCTGTTTTCCACTCGCTCCATATTTCTCGGCTGGCTCGGTCGGGGGCAAGGAAGAAACCTTGTCCTGCATGGCGAAATGTCACACCGTATCGAAGACTTCCCTCCGAGCCGGTGAGCCCGATCCTAAACATGCGTGCCGATGCATCGCTTTGCGTATGCCCCATGCTCGACAACGTCGGCCAACTCACTGCATGTGGACCGCTAGCGACGACTTCCGCCTCGGTCCCGAGCCTGCCATTCAACCATGTCGCTGTCGCAACCGGCCGCTCCGCCCGTTCACGGTCAGCATTCGAGGTCAGATCCCGCCATCGAGGAGTCGCGATGGAGAGAGGATAGACGTGTGGGATGTACGCGGATCGAACCCCTTCGACTTGTTGAGAAGTTGAATCACCGGGCGGCAGAATCGGAGAGCCGTTGGACCGATGTGAAAACTGTGTATTCAGGAAGATGCCGTCGCTGGACCAGGCCTGAGAGATGCTGCCCAAAAGCAACATCACTAGGCTCGATGCTAACAGAGGACGCTTCATGTACGATTTCGGCCATTGAACAATCTGTTTGAAGTGTAGCAGCCAGGATTCTCATCTTAAGTCGTTGATTTTAATTGCGTTTCACCCGTGCGTATAAACAAAGATCGATGAGGCATAGTCAATCACTGCCGTCTCGAGGTCGGCTCCGCTGAGATCTGATGGCCGTGTGGCTTGTCCAGTAAGTCAGGCCAAGAAGAAGGAGGAACATCTCGAAACCGCACCGAGAACTCCCGGTTGTGGCGAGGGTGTCCCGAATATCGGTCCAGCGCCGGATTATAAATTCGGCTTACGTAGGTATAGCTCCAAAGCGTGACTTGGAGCAGGGAGGACTTGACCCAGGCGGCCGAGCCGCCTTCTTTTGAAAGAAACGGATTTTTCGGGTGCTACGCTGCGCCAGGTTCCAAGTCAAGACACGAAACCGCGATGTGTCGTGGCTGTTACACGACGACGGCGGATTAAGGGTGACAAGCTCGACGATTCATGAAACAGGGACCGTTGACTGAAGCGCAGCCACCATGACATTGTCCAGTCGTTTGACTTTTCCATTTCCATCCGTCGCCGCCAACCGGGCCGAACCTTTCACCACCACACGGCCGCTCCCCTTCTCGCGCACGACATGCGAAAATGTCATAGCCGCCCGCGTCACATCGCCCACGTCCGTTTCAACGACCAGCGTGTCTCCGTAACGACCGGGTGAACAATACTTCACTTCGGCATGCACGACCACAAAGATGATGCCCTGTTGCATCAAAGTGGATACCGAATATCCTCTTTTCTCGAGGTATTCCGTCCGGGCCCGCTCAAAATATTTCAGATAATTGGCGTAGTAGACGACCCCGCCGCAGTCGGTATCTTCGTAGTAGATCTTGACTTCGATCGTATCTCGTCGTTCGTGAAACGTATCTCGCATGCCTGGGACTCGTATCCCGAGAATCGCTACTCTTCAGAATGGATTGGGAGTCTTGAACGTTACGCTTCGCCGGCGGCACCTAGAGATGCAGCACCGGAAATTTCGGCAGCGACGCCTCATTGACACCCGACAGTTTGAGGACCACGTCATAGAGTTGCTGCACTCGCTCTGCTTTGATGGGCTCGAAGCCGTGCCCTAAGACCGCATGGTTCGCCGCGTCCAGCAGCGGCTTCATCTTCTGCCATTCCCTCAGAAAGGCTTGGCCCAGCTGATCGCCCAATCCGGCCAGCGCACGAAACTGCGCTTGAAGCGGCAGTTTGTATTTGCCGTCGATGTCTTCGAGGTAACAGGTGCGGCAGATTTCCTGAAGCGCTTGCGGCAGCTGTCCCGGCGTCACATCCCAACTCTTGATCTTGTGAGACTTATAGAGCCGGACTTGCGCGAACGCCTCCAGCGCACGAACCAGCGCCGTCATGGCCGCTTCGGGGTCTCGCGCCGTGTGGAGCTTTCTGTCGGCGTGAGCCAACACATCCAACGGCAGGAATTCTTTGACTTCAGCGGGGTCAAGGACAAGTTTTTCAAGAAATCCCGCATTAGCTTTGACAGGCGGCACGACAGCCTTCAAGCCCGAAGGTCCGCCCCAGAGCGAAGCCATCTCAAGAGCCTTGGTCGCAGTCTTCAATTTGTCCCAGGCCTGCCGATAGTGAAACCGTTCCCACAACTCATAACCTTCCGCCAAATCCTTCAATGCGCGATACAATGGCTTCTGTCCGCCGCTCACCAGTAGTTCGGCGTCGTGAAACATTTTGGCGGCGGCGTGAAACAAGCCTCGGTTGAACAATTCGCATCCTTCTCGACGCGACACCGCTCCCTGTTCGTCCCATGGATTCGTCTGAGTCCAGACGAGCGTCTTGGAACCCAATTCGAGACGATCGCCCTCCCCATTTTCGCGCGCAGGAGTCAGCTCAACCACTCGGGATGTCCAAGGAAGCGCCACCAAGGTCAGCGCGCCCGCCATCGCCGCGGTCGCTCCACTGAGATCCACGACGAGGTCCCCCGGTTGTATCCCCCAGGTTCGCAGGAGATCCGGTAGCGCCCGTGCGATCGTCTGATAAGCGGATGGAAACTCCGCCACATCTGCGATCACGATCCAATCCCACCGCCTCGGCATCTGTTGGATCTTCGGCTGGACCTCCGACTCCACTAAGGCCTTGCTTCCCTCAGGCAGCACGAAACACAAGGTATCCGGGTTGAGCCGGTTGATCGAGTAGATCGCCGATGCCGCATCATCAACCAAGGCGATTACGAGGGTCTTGATGGGCTGGTCTTGTGCCATGGCGGACGACTATATCACCGCATGCATGGCTGTTCAATTCGACGAGGATGTACTTCGCAGTGCCAGAGACAAACTTGCACGTGGTTTGCCATTATGC
The DNA here is from genome assembly GCA_964465695.1 of uncultured Nitrospira sp. GTDB lineage: Bacteria > Nitrospirota > Nitrospiria > Nitrospirales > Nitrospiraceae > Nitrospira_D. The sequence continues at coordinate 1,442 of CAYXKP010000123.1, read as the reverse complement.
GCCTACGACACCATTGACAGGAGGTGAACCATGTTCAATGAGCACCGCAAAGGAACAGAAATCACTCGGCAGGCCTTATACGACCTGGTGTGGTCTACACCCATGACCAAGCTTGCCAAAGAGTACGGAATTTCAGATGTTGCTCTGGCCAAGATCTGCAAAAAGTTGAATGTCCCATACCCTTGGCGCGGGTACTGGCGACGTAAAGAGACTGGGAAGGCGGTCAAACAACTGCCGCTCCCGACTAACACTGACCCAACCAAGCAGACGGTCATGATTCACCGCACTATCCGACCCGAATCTGTAGTACCACTCTCAGATGATGCCGAGCAACGGATCACCGCTGAGCAGGATCCCGAGCAGAAGATCGTCGTGCCCGACCGATTGATCAATCCCCATCGATTACTGAAAGAACACTTGACCGAATGGCGTTCACCGAAAGTGGACGACTACGGTGCCATTTGGTCAGGGAACATCAGACAGCTCAATTTGCGCGTGAGCCCCACAAGCCTTGATCGAGCCCTGCGAATCATGGATACCCTGTTCAAGGAGCTCGAATCCCGCGGTTATACGGTTGGAATTCGGAACGACTACGACAAGACTCTGGGAGTTCGTATCAATGGCGAACCCATTGAATCGGGCTTGAGGAACGATTTCAACGACTCGACCATCCGGATCGGAAGAATTCGCGACTCGAATCGTGGATGCGCCGCCGGTATCAATACATTCCGACAGGCAATCTCTTTCTGAAGATTGGCACTTGGGGAATCGATGGCCTCCAAAAGAGCTGGAGCGACCGAAAGACCACTAGACTTGGAACGTGCCTGAATGACTTTATCGTGGGATTAATCAAAATCGCCGAGGCTGCCAAGGTCCGCCGATGCAGACAGGAAGAGGAAGAGCGCTTGCGGCGTGAGGCCCAACTTCGGAGGCAAGAAGAGGCGCAGAGGCAAGAAGAAGAACTGATTAGACGGCGAGCACTAGAGCAAGAGGCCGCCAACTGGAACAAGGCCCGACAGCTTCGAAACTATCTCGCAGCGCTCAAGGGCATGCTGGTTTCCAAGCACGGCGAAGTTCAATCAGGAAGCCCGGCGGACCAATGGCTTAGGTGGGCTCATTAACATGCCGATCGGCTTGATCCGTTGATCTGTGAAAACCCAATGAGTGATGAACCTATCTCAAAATAGTTGACGGCAAGAATCCCTCTCTAAGTCCAGTAATGCTTCGCTCGCGCGACGACCAATGGGACGGATTCGGGAACATTTTCCCAAAGACACATTCGGATACCCGTCTAGGCGGCGAACTCATGCCGATATGAACGGCCGTGCTTGGGTTTTGAATACAGGCGCACTATGGCATTCTCCTGTCCAGTGCTATCTAAATTACAAAGCGGTCCACCGATGGTTCTAATGGAAGTGTCACCGGGAAGTGTTGCGCGAGGT
>CAYXKP010000122.1:0-14175 GCA_964465695.1 uncultured Nitrospira sp. | reverse complement strand
ATCTAATAGACCTTGATGGAAATGATTGTGAATCATTATTTCAATCCGTGAAGCAATTGTCATTGACTTTACACCACTAAACATCTTTGTGTACTTATCCAAAGATTCCGCTGCTTTATCACGATAAAAGGAAATCTTATGTAGATAAAAATCAATCATTTGTTCCAATTCATCGATCTTTTCTTTAATATCAGTTTGTGTCAAATCTTCAAGTTTCATTGTAAAAACCTTAATCTAAATGTCTCACAATGTGTTTATAAGACTTTCTTAACTGCTGCATTGCTTTGGCTAAGTTGCATGCTTCATTAAATGATTTTTCATACGTTAATGCTACCTCAATAAACTTTTTACCTATTTCAGCGTGCTGCTCATTCATACCATAAACTAAGACTTTTTTCTTCGTTAGTTTGGCGACGTGTTTAGAATATGTTGGGTATGTAATAGTAAATTTGTAGTCATCATATTCATCAGATATAAAAGAAGAAGGGGAAATAGATCCGTAAGAACGATATCTATTTGCTATATTTGTTAAAAAGTCTGATGATAATCCAATCTCTTTTTCTCGAACAATAAGATCTAACACTTCAAACACCAAGTAGTTAAGATGTTGATTACTAATGTTCATTTTTTTAATATTTGGAAAAGAGCTTATGTATTGTATGAATAGTGTATTTCTTTCTTGTTCAAAGTGCTTTGACTTTTTCTCAAGGTGATCTTCCATCTCAGAATACTCAGAGATCTTTTCTTCTATACGTGGTGATAGGATTTCATGTATCTTCATTGCTTATTCCTAATTGTTGATATATTTATCTATACACGATTCATTTTATAGCGGAACGCATTTTTGACACAAAAAATTTTTTAGAAATTTTTTCAAAAGAAGGGTATTTTTCACCCCTTTTGTTTCTTTTTGTATAGAAACGCTTTTTCAGGGTAAAAAATTTTCTATGTGTTGACACATAGAAGTATAGTAATAGCAATAAGCGTGCTTGTTTTTCTACAGAAACGCTTTTTCAGGGTAAAAAATTTTTTAGAAATTTTTTCAAAAGAAGGGTATTTTTACTATGGGGGGTAAGATTTGTATAGAAATAGATAATAAGGTAGAAAAATTAGAAAAGATGTGTACGGATTAGTAAAAACATTTTTGAACACTAAAATATACTAATAAAACCATTGAAGTGCTAAAAAGGATTTAAAACACTAAAATACACTGATTGAACCTAAGTCGAGAAGTATAGTATTTTATATTGTGAAAAAAATGCCCCTCGACTCGATATTGTACTATGGTTTTTATTTTTGGGAACGTGCCCTATTGTTGTTCACCAGTCAACAAACATATCATCCTTTGTACGATGCCAGTGAGTGTACGGAAAGAACCCCCAAGTGGCTACACTACCACAGATCATTGAAGCAAGTAAACGAAGATCGTAATCGTAGCTAAAGAAAAGGATTGCACTAATGATTGAAAGTGCTACAGAGACAATGTATGCAACGTTGATCACTTCAATCCCTTCCAACGATAGTATACTTTGTCATTATACTTGAATGAGCATCCCTTCACAAGTGCTGCCCAAACAAAGTATGCAACCGATAGTGGCCAAATGAAAACAAAGACGATGAATAGCCAACCATCCGTGATCACTCTTCCTTTATCAGTATAGAAGAAAAACGAGAGAGCAATGCCGATTGCAATGTAGATGGCGATTGTGGTCATTAGTGGTGTCCTTTAGATAGGAATGCGCTTTGTGATTGAATCAGGACGAATGTTGTCGAGATAGAATCCAAAACCGCTCACAACATAATACGTCTTGTTCTGTTTGCGGTATTTGTAGAGACCGAGCCCGACACGACCATCGTTCAAATAGATCAGCCATTGAGGATGCATCAGCAGTGTCCTTTATTCAATAAAGGCATTCTACTTCAATCTTCGATTAAGGTAAACTGATCTGCATCGAAGATGATATTCTCGATCTCGTCAGGTCCGTTTGGATTGTATCCCCAACCAGCTTCGATCACGAGGATAGGGAACTTTGCATTAGGGGTTGGCTCGTTCCTGTATCTTGCAAGATACATTCCTTCCTTCCAAGTGTTAGACCAACCACTCCAGCTGTGGGTGCAGTTGTTGTAATCTTCCCTCGTATCGAAGATACGATACGAATGGCTCAACGTGTCGAGATCAATCAGCGCTTTCATTATTTGCTCAGTTTATTGAAGATCGCTTCGATCTGCTTGTTTTCGTTGACGATCTCTTCGTTGATGGCTTCGTTTTCGCGACTTGCAGGTTCGCGAACCATCATCTTGTGATTGGCAGCGATCAACAGATCGAGAGCGTCTTTCACAAGATCGATTTCTTCCTTCGAGAGAGTAATCGTTTTCATTTATGCATCTCCCCTATCATCACGTGCGATTTCAACACCTTCTTTGATCACTTCGAAGACAATCTTCTTTGCTTTTGCAGAGTCGTTTGCGTATTCGAATGCAGCTGCTGCTTCACGTGTAAGCCACCAGAAACTGACGTTGATGCCATTCACGACAGCACCAACACAATCACAATGATCATCCATCCACGTAGTGGAGACTTCAACGCTCTTGATGTCGTCGATCGTTTCGATTGCTTCAAAGATTGCGAAGTGTTCCTTCGACATATCGATCAGATCAGGATACTTGTCATCGAAGTTCATGTGTTCGTCTCCAGTTGATGAAGAGCATTATATCACATAATGCTCTTTTGTTCAACGTTTCCGCATTGCTCCGATAGCTTCACCAATCACAAGGATCAGGATCACGACACCAAGGAAGTGCCAAATGGAACTGAACGTGAAGTTCAGAAACTCCATCATACTTGTCCCCTCATAAAGTTGAAGAGGTTGATTGCTACAGGATCATCTATTTCACCAAGAGTGTAGTAGTGTGAGTAGTTGTAGTCGATCTTACCAAGCTTTCGGAGATGATCAATCAACAGATCAGATGCATCCTTTGCTTGCTTGAGGCCAACACCTGCATGTTCGCGAATAGACTTGATCGCTTGAACACGATCACCAGTACGAAGCTTGACAATGACGTCGGATACCCAAGGAGCGCCAGTGCCAATGTCAAGCATCTTGATGAGCGCACGATGCAGGTTCTTATCGTGCTTCAGTACAGAAAAAGGCACATCGTCAAACTGATCGACGATAGCCTTGATTTCTTCTTCGGTGAATGTGATTGTACGCATTTGATTGGCTCCAGTCGATGAAGAGCATTGTACTATGATTAGAGATCGTCGTCAACCACACCAAGGTACTTGTTGATGATCTTTGCGTCTTCATCGCCACGACTTTTGATGCCAAGTGAAGTGCTTTCACCATAGCACCTGTACGTGAGTGCCAAGTCGCGGTTGTCTTCGGTTATGTCCTTGATGTCCATGTAGCAGAAACCAGCACTGACAACGTTTGAAGTACTACCAGTGAGGGCCCTGGCAACCTCAGCATGGTTTGCGAGATCGCTAAATAGCACGGGAAGAATAAATGCTCCCGTATCGATGATGAAATACTTTGTCTTGTGTCGCATTATTGCCTCTCAAAGAGAACGATATTGTTCACTTCCACCTTCAGAATCGAATCGAGCTTGAACGTACGAACCTTCACTTCTTCTTCGAGTCCTTGCTTGGTGGGCTTGCTGTATTCAGAGATGAACGGACGAAGGAGATCGTAGCTGATTTCTTGTCCGTTGAGAACGTAGTGAGCATCGAGCTTTTCAAGTTCGATAGTCTTCACGTATGTTTGACCATTGTGCTCGACGATGATATTGTCGTTGCTGTGTCCCCACACGAGACCTTCTGATTCGAACGTTTGTTCCTTTCCTTCCTTCATTCGCATCATGTTGACACGATTCTCGTAGTTCTCGTTGAGAGCAACACGAACTCGTTGAATCTTGCGGGCGCCGATGTACGGATTGTTCGTCTTCTTCATCCGCACTTCGGTAGAAGTGGTGAAGATGAAATCGTAAACGGAGCTTCCGTTTCGGATTTGATTGACGAAGTCAGTTGCGTTCGTGTAGATTGCCATTGATGTCTCCAGTTGATGAAGAACACTATACTACACTTGTGCGTTTTCGTCAATCTCGTCTTTGTACGTATAGATGTAATCTTCGTAGATAGGACGCATCTGTTCGATCTGGGCTTTGTAGTTATCACAAAGCCTCTCCTGAACACCAATCACGTCTTGCTGAGCACGAATCACATCTTCCTGTGCGTTGATCAGTGTGTTCATTCCACGAATGTGGAAAAGTGATCCAATCAACAGGACCGCTGAAACAGCTACCCACACTACACCAGACCAGTTGTTGTTAGCGATCATCACAGCTGCTGCAATCACCATCAGCAACAGCATCCATGCCGTAAACAGAGTGGTCTTGTTGAAAAATCGTTTCATTGCATTGTTCCTCAAAAAGTAAGAGATCATCCCCCCTTTCGGGGGGATGATCAATGATTACTTACCGACGATCTTCTTGCAGTTGTAGTAGTACGTCGTAGCACCCTTCTCCGTCATGTTCAGTTCCTTCACGAGCTTCTGAACGAACTCTTCACGAGTGCCGTTGAAGTTGCGGTACATCTCGACGGCTTGTTGCTGCTTCGTACCTTCACGAGTCTTGCGAGGAGTTGCAACTTCACTCACAGTCTCAGTGTCCATCGAGACAGCACGATGATTCTTCTTGAACGTCTCGTTGAACCAATCGATGTTCGCGAGCTGTTGCTTCTTCCACTGCTCAGCATCGACATTCTGGAACTGATACACGATACCACCATCGTTTGTCATCGTTTGCGTCAGGATTTCCATTTGTGTTCCTTTGTGCGTTGAGTGATGTTTCAATCGACTACAGAGCGCATTGTACACATTTTATAGGAAATGTCAAGCGTTGACTTTTGTCAGTCTTTTGTATCAAACTCACCATAGAAACTGCGATCGTGAACAAGTGTTTCCAAGATTGACATTCCCTTCTCACAACGAAGGTCGTGAATCGTCTTGATGCCAATCAAGAGGTTGAGAACTTGATCAGTTGTATAAGACTTTTCACTGATCTGATCGATTACAAGTTGAATGTCATCAGCAGTATGCCACATCTCAAGAATCGATTGTTCGAGATCGAATCTATTCATTATACTTTCCTTCCCATCGTCTTGTAATCAGCTTCGTTTGTGATCAGCTGATAAGCACCCTTGTTGCTGATAGGAGCGATTGTGTGCCTTACTTGACGAGCAGCATTCTCCCTTTCCTGAAGGAGAGGATCAACATACACATCGTGTTGCTTCTTCGTAGCATTACCGATCCCATCACCGATCGATACTTGGTGCTTCTTTACTTCAAGATGCTCTCTCATTCGATCATTCATTGCTGGAACGAATGGCTTGAAGTTTGGAGTCCTCTTTGGTTGCTTGAGGGATCGTGATGGGATGTGTGTACGAACGATCATAATGTTTACTAGTATCCGTTATACCTGTTTTAGTTGAACACCCTTGATTGTTGTTTCCTGATATGCCTTACATTCTGCTACACGTGCAGAAGGCTTTGTGCCCCAATGAAAGTGATTGTTCTCTGGCCACCCACAAGTAGCACACATAAGGAGACCTAGTTCCTTTGCACGAGCTCGTGTCATTTGAACAACGATTGTGTCTTCCATTTCAGTATTGTGCTTTGATCAGTTCAACGATTACTTTCTTCTCAAGAGAAGAAAGCTTGCTCACAACTTCTTCCATCTTCTTTCGAGTGATCTTCAGTTGTTCCTGATATTGCTGGAACACTTCTAATGCATTGATTGCATGATCAACTTCCCATTTTTCACTATCAGTTGTGATAGTATAATCAATCTCTGTGTCAAACTCATGATCGTAAACAAAGATCGTTACCATAGTTGGAGTGATCTTGCAACGAACACCTAGTTCGTTTGCCTTACCTGCAACGTAAAGCATCTTACTGGGAAGTTCTTCTCTCTTCCATTTTGCAAGTTCGACTTGACGTGCAGTCTCTTCTTCTTGCTCTCGTAGAGCACGTTCGATCTTCGTTTCGCGAGCCATTGTATTCTCCAAAAGAGATTACACTTTACTTTGTTTGTGTCTTATTGTCAACAAACGTAATGTTGAAGCAAGTCTTCTCTTTTACAGAACGAAGCCATAGTGCTAATACACTTTCTGTTGGCAGTTTGTTTGTTGCAAATGCCATCACCACCCGTCGAGCAAGGTAAGGTAGACTACACAACATGATTGTTACAATCGCAATACACCAAATCGTGATGCCGAACATCGCAGGAGGAGCTCCATCAGCAACCCATCCAAAAGTTTGGTGAATGATTGAAACGATCGCAGCCAGCATAGGTGCTATCACAAGCACATATGTCAACAGACTACCAACCACAATCCATAGACAGATTACGAACACTCCACGAAGGAAATACTTCACATATTCGCAAATCGTCATCTGTGAGAAATGACGATTTACCATGAAAAAGGCAACTTGATAATGCCAGGAAGACTTGTTGATGTTCATATTAGATCCACATATACCAGCAAGTTAGAATAGCACCAATCCCACCAGATAGGAGGATGATATCACTTTGGTGCTTCCTTACAAAACGATTGGCTCGGAACCTTTGAGTGATATTGTCAGCAATCACTGCTGCAATAACACCAACAGCAACAGCAACAATCACGATGAAGAAAATATGCAGATCGAAAGCGTTCCACAGAGCATACTCAAGTGGATTACGATACACGATCACTTCAGTTGGTTGGCTCATGTTCAGTCCCCAATAAGAAAGACAATGTTTCCCGGATGGATCAAGCGTGTGTCTTCTTGATCAGCCCACTGCACCTCCAGAATGATTTCTTTATGGGTGTTTGTCCTGAAACGGACAACGTGCCCAAGTGTTGGTTCCTTGTCTCGTGCGCCGTCTCGGAGTTGTTGAACAACAGAACCAACCTTCACGAGATGATCAGAGATTTCACCATTCCAGAAGATCATTAGTATTGTCCCCACTCAACGTTGCTGATTTCAACACTACGAGTGTCGTAGAGATACACTTCGTTTTCTGCTCTTGCGTTTTCCATGAACGGACCGAACAGAGCATCATTGTAAGTGAAATAAGGACCAGCAACGATCTTTGGATCGTTTGGATCGAGAGGTGCTTCAACAACAAAGTAAAGTTTCAACATTGTTAGTCCTTGACAAGGAAACCCCGACCACTCTCAGGTCGGGGGTGCTGCGATCAAAGGTTTCGGGGGAGAGTATACACCCTATCGTTGATTGGTCCAACGATAAACCCCTTTGCGATTTAGCTTCTACGGGAGGCACTTGTCCTCCCTCCACTTACTACTCTTCGCAGTCCCTCAAGGTTCAAATCTCGTCGCGCTTCCGGTGAGGATAACTTCTCCGTTGCGTCTACTCTTGCCGTACTAGAGTCGAGCTTACTATCACGGCTCCGTGGTTTGCAGCACATTTCATTTACAGACACTTTACTTCTTTTCGTTCAGCTTGACAACAGGTGTTCCCTTCTTAAATGCCCACTCCTTATACTGCTTACCACGATGCACTGACCAAGCAATCGTAGTACCATCGTCCTCAGCAGTCTTGACGAATGTTTCGTTATCATACACGAAATATTCACCAATGCAAAGACTCTGGACAGGCATCGTGTCGTTCATTTTAGTTTACCATGATGAACGCAACAGCTTCACGCGACACATCATACATTGGAGAGCATTGAGGATACGGCACTCCACGCTTCAAGTTCTTCTTGATCACCTGAACTTGCTTCGCAGGCACATACTCAGTGATCATTTCAGGATCGTACGGGAAACGATCATTGAACCAACGATTCAGCACAAGGTTGCCTTTCTCGTCGTAGAACATCTTACTCTCCTTCGTTGGTGAACTTCGAAACTTGATTGAGTGCATCATACATTTCTTTTTGCTTCTTTGCAACAGCAATCGTATTCAGTTGCTTGTGATACTTGCAAAGGCGAGGATAGCCAGCCTTGTCAAGCTTCATCCAACGATCGAGTTGCCAATCAAGCAGAGTGTTGTGCTTGATGTAAAACTTAGCAGTCATCGAACCAGAACGAGCATCCGGACCAGAGAAACCAATACCATTATGGTCGGAGGTGTAGTTAGCAATCTGCTCGGTAGCGGTTTGGTTGTTGTGGATAGCAACGAGAGCACGACCAACAACACGGATCACATAATCACGATCTTCCACTTCAAGCATCTTCTTGAGCGAATCACGGGTGATCATTGCGCGAGCCATTTGAAGTGTTCTCCGTCAGTTGATGAAGAGCATTGTATATCAAATGTTTGAATGTGTCAACACAAAAAGACCAATCAGCACCTTTTTCTCGGCACCTATGGTCTTTTGTGTTGTTGATTGTTGAACAATACTACCTAGTAAGAACTCAGCCAGTCTGAATCTCATTGCTAGATCACAAGATTCTCTTTGCTGAGGCAACACTATAATTTAAAATAATGTGTTAGCCGCTAGCCCGACTTTAGAGAATGATTCGCGACTCAATCTCTATTTCATTTACTCTCATAATATATAAATTTTCATTGATACTACTTACTACAGAGATCACTTTACATGATAACCTCCATTTAGTCAACGCTTACTTTACCAAGGCCCTCCCCATCCACGACGAGCGTTCAGAACCTTTTCTTGTTCTTTCAGCCACTCTACGCGTTTCTGATGATAGTCAGGATCATAGAAATCACGAATCTTGACAACTTGTTTCACGAGATTGAAGGCACGGCCAGCATCACCCTTCAACACACTAATGTGCCTGCGCTTGGTTTTCAGCGCATGGATTCCAGGAACGATGACCAATACTGATACACCGAGACGCTGTGAGGGATGTGCATTTCTAATCAAGCGTAGTTGAACATTATGACGCTTGATGTGCATCTCTTCAAGATCCTTCACAATCTTCGTGATCCGACGCTTAGCGTCTTCGGTGAAGATTTTGATCTCTTCTGGGGTTGCGCTGTGAATGTTCATAGTAAGAACACTTTACAATATTGTTGGTTGTCAGTCAACCATAAAAGTAGCCAATACCAACGCCACCATACTCAGGGTTCCACTCACCGAGCTCTTCACCATCGATGTGTGCTACGAGCCGATTGCTACCATTATTCTCGATAGTAGCACCCATACGGAGAGCAACTGCCTTCCACTCTTCATACTTGTTGAATGCATTCATATTTATTCCGCCTCGTCGAGTGAAGTGTCTTTCAATCCAAGTTCGCGCCACTTTCCCTTGAGAAAGTCCTTATAGTCAACAGGCTTGCCAACATACTTGTTCATCACAAGTCCGAAGTAAGAAATCTTACCATTCACCAAAGATGCATCTTGTTGACCTTTGATCGCATACGACTTACGATCGAGTCCCTTGTTTTCATTGTAGAAAGCCTCAACAGCCTTCACCATCGAGTTGTAGATGTGATCGACCTTCACCTGCATTTCGTCGATCTGCTTCATTGACAGAGGATCGGTAGCGAACATCGAACGAAGATCGTCAACAGCTTCGTCCAAGATTGCTTCGAAGAGACGACGAGGATTGTTGACGCTATCCTTTGCGTGATGGAGCGACAGATACCAATCACACTTCACCTTGAAGCGAAGACCACTTGCCATCTCAACAACGAATCCCTCGATGTCAGTCATTCCCTTCACAGAATCGATGAAGGCAACAGGATCTTCTGGTTCGAACTGCTCGATTACATTCTCCTGACCATAGTGCTTCACGAGTTCATAGTAAGGAAGATACTCACCAGAAGAACGATGACGAGCGTTCAACACCTTCAGCTGAGGCTGAAGATAACCAAGGACGATTCGGTGTTGAGGAGCACACCATTCAAGATTACTAGTATACCCACAATCGTTCAGTTCGTGAAGACGATCACGAAGATCATCATGTTGCTTGAGAAACTCCATTGCGTGAAGCGCTTGCTCACTGAAAAGAGAACCCTTCGACTTCAAACGAAGTTGGTCATTGTGAGTATAAGTGCTCATCAAAGAGCCATCAGCCTTCACCTGAACATAGAGAACCTGAGAAAGATCAAGGTTCATCGTGAGAGGATTTTCGTTCAGGTTGAAAAACTTTTCCATCGGCAGAGAAGCAAGACGCACAGGCTTCACAACCTTGATCTTCTCACCACCAATGATCGTAGTCCATTCACTCTTCACCTCGAACATCACACCACGACACTCCATTGCCGCAGGTTCCAAGAAGTCAGTGTAAGATGCAAGACGATAGTTGAAGATTCGATACGTCTTGTCATCGAGTTCAAAGTCCTGGAAATAGAACGCCTCGTTCTTTTCGGTGAGGCGCATCAGGTCTTCGTAGAGGGTGATTTCGTAAGAGGTCATTTGTGTTCCTTGATTCAATAAGAACACTATACCAACTTTTCAGTTAGAAGACAACTATTATTTTCAGCAATCAGTCCTGCTTGTGGGTCTGTGTAGTAATCTGCATTAGTTTTTTTCGAGCAATATACTCAACGCTGTTTTCAACGAATGGTATTTGTGATACTTCGTTTTTGAGAGTTTCTTTTGTCCAGCGTTGGATTTGTCGAATGAACGCAGCATTATGTTTGTCATCTTCGCTATTGAAGGTGTGCTGGATGACAATGTGCTGCTCAACAATAACTTTAGCCATGCGATTTCCTTTTAGGCCATTACGGCTTTGTGTTGTTTGCTTTCGTCAATGCTGACGACACAGGACCGATCACGGATTCTTGTCCAAGACGATAAAACCGCATCAGTTCACCAGACACTTCACGAATCAGTTCTTCACGATCCGTATATTGATCAACAAGCCTCGTTGCGTGCGTTAGTGCGTATTTGTTATCATAAATCATTTTTAGATTCGTCCAATGTTATAGTCAGTTAGAAAGTTCTCTTCTCTATCAGAGAGTCCCATTCCCCCTTGCCTGCTTGGGACGAGCAGACTGGCCCCTTTTGCCACGAGATTCGAACTTTCTAACTAACCATTACGGAATATACCAAACAGGACCACCATACTGCGGATTGAACTCACGTGCAGTTGCTGGTTGAATGATATCACGCTCCACAAGACGATTCAAAAACTCCTGCACACGTTCCACATCATCGCTCTTGAAGACAAGCACAGCACCAACCATTTGCTCGTTCATTTGTGTTCCTTTATTCAGTGCAGGCACTATACTCTAAACACGAAGTTGCGTCAACGTGCTTTGTTGAAATCTGATACGATGGCCAATGCTTCTTCTTTAGATACTTTTTCAGTTCCTTTGGTTCCTTGAAGGATCGTTCTTTCTTGTAATACCAACGATGGTCAACGTGTTCGTGCTTTTGCACAAACACCTTCTCGTTTCGATGAGCATCGAACTGAGTTGCTGTGATGTCAACAATCACACCATCGACGAGAACGAAACAATGGTTATCGTTATACGCAATGGAGATGTCATGCTTACGATGCAACTTTGCACGTCGTAGTTGATTCGTAAGATGCATCGAAGCGATTGCACACATCCCCATCAAATCATCATGATAGGGATGGCCAAGTTCTGCATTCGTCTTTTCTGCCCACTCACGAGCAGAAGTTGCAATCTGTTTGATTTTAGCAGATATCATTCCACTTACTCTGTGCTTGTTTCAATAGTTTTTCAAGGTTGCGCTCTTGTTCTCTTAGGTCTGCTGGAACAAGTTGGTCAATCTTTTCACGAACTTCCTTTAGTTGATTCGAAGTATCAACGTATTGTTGATAAATGTCAACCTCTTCTTTCGATGCCTTGATCAAATAGAAAGCACTTGACGAAGAGTGTTTACCAAGGAGAACCTTTGATCCACTCCTCATACCAGGGACTCGTTTCTTGACCGATTCAGGAAGATCAATACTAAGCACTTCTTCCTTTGTGTAGTATTTCTTCTTTCCGATAACATCAGTCCATTTTGTGAAGTATGGACCGATGTTGACAATCTCGTTATCAACGTATCTGATTGTGCAGAACTTGAACATAATCAATCCTCGGAATAATCCTGGTCCTCATAATCTTCGTCGTCGAAGTCTTCTTCGTCTTCGTACTCACTACCATCAGTAATGATTTCGATGATACCAAAAGAACCAATGAAAGTAAACGTACCTTCATCATTACGAGAACATTGCAGTGGAGTATCAGTCTTCACGAACCGACCAAGACCATTCGATTCGATTTCTTGCTGTTCTCGCTTGTTCACAAGCGACATCGGTACAGCACCAATGCAACCTGCATCGACACCATACGTATACATGCCATCATCATATAGACCATCTCCGTACGCAGTGCTATACACGAAGAAATGGGTGCCGTCAAGTTGAATGTCGTGATTCTCATAATCATCGTTTCCTGGAACGCCAGGAAACATTTGATTGCACACTTCATCCCAACGATCATCAGCGATCACATAGCAAGGATCACCGATGTAGTATTCACCAGCGGGAAGAGTAAGAGAGACTTCATTGCCACGAGACATTTTATTTCTCCTGAATGTTGAGAGCACTCTACACGCGATTGTGTAGATTGTCAACGAGCATCATAGGGATTGCTTGATAAGCAGCAAGCCGTGCATCTTCACCAGTCTTGCCACCATGCCTAGCAATGTAGAAGGTATCAAACGATCGACATTCAACTTCTACGATCCACTCATTCGTAGATTGACGAAAGTATGGTTCACGAATCGTAATCGTTGCTTCGGTGTTCATTGCTCACTCCGTTAATGTTTCGACAGCATACCCACTATCAGTCGTGTAGGCAACAACTTTGATTCCAAAATCCTTGATTGCTTTCATACAAGCAGGACAAGGACGACACATTCCAAGTTTATCGTTCAGGTTCCGTCGGAAGATGTAAATCTCCGCATTGGCAAGGTCAAGGTCCTTTGCTCGGACGATTGCTGCCATCTCTGCGTGGAGATAGTGTGGAATATCCTCCGGCTTCTCTGAGCGGAAGCGATCATATTTCTGTTGAAGCGGATGCGATTTCCGAATGTTCGTACCAACTGACACCACCTGTCCGTCAATGACGATTGCAGCACCAATCTTCGCTCGAAACTCCGAAGTGGCAGAGATTGCCTCTGCCACCTTGAAGTACTTCGTTTGTTTGTTCGTAAGCATAGGGTGCAGTATACCCTATTTTCAGATTACGTCAACCTCAATCTGTCCACCCCTACCAAAGACATTGTCCCAAAATGCAACGACCTTTCCTTTATGACGCCATACTTCAGTTCCCAACTTTCCAGCTCTAGCTCTCAACTTGGGATAATACTTTTTCAGTTCAGCCTCAAACATTTGTTTTTGGTCAGATGTAAAAATGAAAGTTTTAGTAGTCATGTTCGCTCTCTAAAAGATAGGAGCACTATACCCTATTTTGAGATTATGTCAACGATCAGTCCCACTTCACGGTAATAAAAGGAAACTCTCCTTCATCACCATTGACAACGATTCGATCGTATCCCATCACAGTATAATATCCATCGCGATGTAGTTGACTATTGACGGCCACCATCAGAGCTCTCGTGCTCAGGTTGATTTCTGAGTGTTGTTTCAGATGATCAGTTATTTCACCGGTTTTGATTTTTACGTGCCTGTTGCCTACTTGAGCTTGTTCTTTTACTCGATTGTAGATAAAACTCATGGCAACTGCTAGTGCACCGGTGCTGTCCAAATAACGATCCGCTGCTTCTTTTGCGTCGTTTGCTGTAAATCGATTCATGATTGACTCCACACCCATAGCCAGATAAAGATTCCAACAATGAAAGCAAGTTCAAGAAATGACATTCTATTCCTTGCTAGAAGTGTAGCTATGCGACTTGAAGATCACGCTACCGATGATCGAGAAGAACATCATCATCCAAGCAATATCGTAATATCCAATGTTCACCCAAACTTCAGGAAGGAACGTGAAATACTTTGGACCAAGATACCCCCACAGGAAATATACAGGGATAGCACCAATAAAGGCAAGAACAACAAGGATTGCAAGAATGCCAACGTAAATCAGAACACCAGCAAAGATACCACCAAGGATTGCAGACATTTAGTTTCCCTTCCAATCTTTGAGTTTGTTGAAGACAACAACACCAAACAACTGAACAAGATATGTTGATTGTTCCCAGTCTAACCAATCATATCGT
>CAYXKP010000121.1:0-14367 GCA_964465695.1 uncultured Nitrospira sp. | reverse complement strand
CATGCTCGATGAGTGTGCCGAGCTTACCGTGGTCGATGCGGTTTTGCAATGGCTTCACGGGACTCACGATTCTCCGCTTCACCAGTGTACGAGTCATGCAGTGGAAGGAGGGAACGACAATTCGGTCAACTCCGCAATTTCCACCCCTCGTTTTACCAAGGTGGAGACATCGATCATGCGTTCGACCTTCTGGACATCCTCAAGGCGGGTTTTGGTGCTTGGATGGGGAGGCACAAACAGTTTGCAACAGTCCTGATCCGGCTCTATCGACGTTTCGTAAGTGCCGAGACGTTTGGCTTCGTCGATGATCTCGCGTTTGTCCATGCCGATCAGCGGCCGAAGGATCGGTAACTGGGCCGCCTCTTCAATCGCACACAAATTTTGAGGCGTTTGGGAAGCCACTTGACCCAGGCTGTCGCCGGTCACCAACGCCCAACAGTGCTCTTTTCTCGCCAACTCCTCGGCGATCCGGACCATCATCCGCCTGTACAGGACGATGCGGAACGGGGCCGGTGCGCTCAGGATGATCTCTCGCTGGATTTCTCCGAAAGGAATTACAAAAAGACGTGAATCGTATTGATAAGCGGTGAGGTGCCGTACAAGTTCATGAACTTTGTCCTCAGAGGCTCGGCTGACTAACGGACGCCCGGAAAAGTGAATGAAGGATGCGAGGCAGCCTCGTTTTACCATGCGATAGGCGGCTACCGGCGAGTCAATCCCTCCGGAAATCAGACACGCGATCTTTCCGCTCACGCCCACCGGCATGCCGCCGGGACCCTCGATTTTTTCCGCGGAGCAAAACGCATCCTTCGACAGCAGTTCGACATAAATGGTCAAGTCAGGGTTCTTCAAGCTGACTTTCTTGCCGGTGCTGTCACAGACGGCCGTGCCGAGCGCCTTTTCTACGTCCATCGAAGTCAATGCCAGGCGCTTGTCGGCCCGTTTCGCTGTGACTCTGAACGTCGTAAAGGATTGCGACCGAATCTCGCCGAGGACCGCCGTTGAGAGGGCGTCCAGATCGGGATCTGTCAATTGGAGCGGAACCACACGGCCCAGCGAAAAGTTGGCAATCCCACATACACGTATGAGCCGGTCCCGGACCACCTTGGAAGAAACTTCGGGCGGGAGCCATATGCGGATTCGGCTGTGGAGATTCTCGACTTGCCGGACTCCGACATCCTTAAAGGCACTCCGAATGTTCTTCATGAGGCATTGCTCGAAGTAATCGCGGTTGTGGCCCTTCAGAGCCAGTTCATGATAATGGGCGATGACACAACGCATGCTGGAGATGGGTCGAGGTTAAGGTGTAGGCCCTTCGTTTCTTGAGCGCGCAGCCTGGGCCTCAACCTCCGCCTGAAGCTTCTAAGAATCGTTCGGCGTCGATCGCAGCCATACAGCCGGTACCGGCTGCAGTAATCGCCTGTCGATAATGAGAGTCTTGCACATCTCCGGCCGCAAATACGCCGGGAACATCGGTGGCGGTTCCGTGATGTGTCAAAATATAGCCGGCACCGTTCATTTTCAGCTGGCCGGCGAAGAGCGACGTGTTCGGACGATGGCCGATCGCCAGAAAGAACCCGGCACAAGGCAAGTCCCAAACCTTTCCGGTGACGATATTTCTGATACGGACACCGGTCACGACATCCTGTCCAAGAACGTCTTCGACGACGCTATTCCAGACAAAGGTGATTTTTTCATTTCTCATGGCCCGGTCTTGCATGATTTTGGAAGCCCGAAGCTTGTCGCGACGGTGGATCACCGACACTTTGGTGGCGAACTTGGTCAGGAAAATCGCTTCTTCCATCGCGCTGTCTCCGCCGCCTACGACCGCCAGTTCTTTGCCTTTGAAGAAAAATCCATCGCAGGTCGCGCAGCTGGATACTCCATAGCCCCACAATCGTTTTTCGTTCGAGAGACCGAGTGTGATCGGAGAGGCCCCCGTCGCGATGATCAGCGCTTTAGTCTCAAGAGTTTCCTCGCCGTCCACAATGACTTTAAAAGGCCGAACATGGAGATCGACCGATGTGACGTCACCGGTTTTGAAGAACGTTCCGAACCTCTCTGCTTGCGAGCGCATTTCCTTCATTAACTCAGGCCCCATGATGCCTTTTGCGAAACCAGGGTAGTTTTCGACTTCCGTGGTGGTCGTGAGCTGGCCGCCTGCCTGCCAGCCTTCGATAAGGAGAGGCGCAAGATTCGCACGGGCGGCATAGATGGCTGCGGTGAGCCCGGCCGGGCCTGACCCGATGATTATCATGTTGTACATGGATTCGACTGTATCACACCGAAGGAAGCGGACGGTAGAACGTTGTGTATGTCTTGGTAAAAATCAGCGCATCATGCAGCTCGCTCTGACGATCGAGGCGTTCCGCGATCAGTGAAGTGTCCGCAGATCCTCAAGCAGGTCGGAGACCTCTCTGGCCAGCCGTCGTCGGGTTTGGGTCCCATCGAGCACATAATCTGCCAGACTGCGCTTCTGTGCCAGAGGCAGCTGGTTTCTGATGCGACGAAGTGCTTCGGCTCGTGAGAGACCATTCCGTTTTCTGAGTCGATCGAGCTGTGTCTCCTGGTCGGTGGTCACGACGATGATCTTATCCACGCGTTTGTCGATGTGGGCTTCGAAGAGTAATGGAACATCGTAGATTACGATTGCATTAGGGTCATTCTTTCCGGCTCGCTTGGCTAACTTGGCCTGCTCACGCGCGACGCGAGGATGGATGATCCGTTCAAGTCGACGAAGCTTCTTCTTGTCGTGGAAGACCATTGTTCCCAAGGAGTGACGATTGATCGTTCGGTCGGGATTCAGCATGTCTTTTCCGAACGCTCTGACGATTTCCCGCCAGGCTGGTTTGCCGGGCTGGACGATCTCTCGCGCCAATGCATCGGCGTCGATCACTACGGCGCCGCATTGCTTGAACATTTTGGAGACCGTGCTTTTGCCGGTCGCCACACCCCCGGTCAGTCCAATGAGCATCATGGCGGCGGAGCTTATCATGCGGTATGCCGTACAACAAAGGGCGATTGACAGGGTCGGTTCTCCGCTTGTATGAAACTCACCATGCCACCCGTCGTTCTCACGGCACTGCTTCTCGGACTGGCCATGACGGGGTTTTCCGAAGCCCTGGCCGAGAGTCCGGTATCCATGCCACGAACAATCACGGTCGCGCTCGATGGCTCGGGGGATTTCTCATCGATTCAAGAGGCTGTCGATAACGCTATGAAAGGAGATACAGTATGGATCAAGGCCGGGGCCTACGCTCAGGACTTGACCATTCATAGCAAAGAGAAGATCAAGATCGTCGGTGCGGGAGTCGACAAAGTTGTCTTACTTGGGCGAGGCGAGATGGTCGGTGTATTGCATGTCGGTAAATGGCCGTATGGGGCGACGGATATTGAGATCAGCGGCCTCACGGTCAACGAGCATGGAGGGCATGCCCTGGGCATTTTTAACGGAAACCGTATTACGTTGCGTGAGATGCATGTGAAAGGGATGGTCTTCGGCCAACAGGTGCAGGATGTTCGCATTGAAGACTGTGTGATCGAGGGAAGCGAGACCACGGGCGTGCACTTTTCCGATTCTCAGGCCCTTCTGAGCGGAAATTTTATCCATGACAACGACCACGGTGTCAATGTGACCGGCAAGTCTTCGGTTCGGCTCGAACACAATATCATTGCCAGAAACTTATTCGAAGCCGTCGTGATCAGCGACCAGGCAAAAGCGGTCTTGCTCAATAATACTCTCGTCAAAAATGGCGGCGGAGCCGCATTCCTAGGCTTGTCGACGATCGAAGCCTCGGGGAACATTCTGAGCTTCAATAAGGTCGGCTTTCTTATTGCGGCTTCAAGTCTGGCTAAGACCTCGTACAACGCGTTATTCAATAATGAGGTGAGCTACATGAGAACCGGCTCTCCGAACATACAGGCACCGGAACTCCAAGCAGAATCTGATATAGCGGTCGATCCACGTTTTGTCGATGCCGAGCATGACGATTTCAGGCTGAAGCCCGATACGACTCTGCTCAATCGCGGAACGTTTTACTACCTTGGAGCGCTTCCTCCGCTTTTTGTGCCGTCACAAAATCGTGAATAACATCACCGATACAACGAGATAGACGATGCTCCTTTGTGGGGAATGCGTATGGTATGCTTTCTGTATAACACGTATCCTTCCGGTCGATTCTTTCAATTAAAGTAACGTCAGCAGCGAGCCGAGAAGGATTCAACCAGGAGGTATCCCTTGGCTAGCTTTCGCAGTAATCTTGAAAAGCCGTCGAATGAAGGCATCCCCTCGCTCATGGACATGGAATCCGGCAAGTTGGTCGGGGCCGTGCTGCCTATGTCTGAGCAGGCTCAGATCCAGATGCGGAACAGCATCGAAGTCATTGAATATCTGCTTAATCAGGAACGAGTGATCTGGAGTTAGGTGTTGATCGTCACGCCTACCGGTTTCCCCGCTGCCATCCCCTCATTGATCCGTTTGCGACGGTAAGATCTTCGCCCTCTTCTCGACTCATGGCTGACACATCCTTCAGGTAGGCCTACGAGAGACCGAAAAGGAAAATAAGTCCGGGACCTTTCATCCAGTGAACGCCGGCTTGATTCGCGTCCTTTAGTCGGTGCATCGTAGGCTCTTTCCGCTTCTGACTCGTGCATACGATATGAGGTCCAGTGGGGAAAACAGTTCGGACATCTTCTCCCTCTCATACTCCTCAAGGCGCTGAACGGCAACGGCTTGGTGAAGATGCGGCCCGGAAGCGACACTGGAAGCGGTGGGGACCCTACCTGAGCGAGCGTGCTTGGGGAACGGTGCGGGAGGACTACAGCCCACATGGAACAGCTTGGGAAGCCTTTTCTCACGATCATGCCCGCTCGCGTGCCTACCGTTGGAATGAAGATGGGCTAGCCGGGATTTCGGATCGTCACCAATATATCTGCTTTGCCGTCGCTCTTTGGAATGGGCGCGACCCTATTCTGAAGGAGCGGGTGTTTGGCTTAACGGGCAACGAAGGCAATCATGCAGAAGATGTAAAGGAATATTATTTCTATTTGGATTCAACGCCGACTCACTCATATATGAAGTATTTGTATAAGTATGCACAGGCCGAGTTTCCGTATGCCAAGCTGGTGGAGGAAAACCGCCGTCGGCAACGTGGTGCGCCGGAGTACGAGCTGATCGACACCGGAATTTTTGATGAAAATTGCTACTTCGATATCATGGTGGAATATGCGAAGGCGACGCCGGAGGAGCTGTTCATTCGCATTCAAGCCACGAACCGAGGGCCTGATCGTGCCGAATTGACACTGTTGCCTACTCTCTGGTTCCGGAACACATGGTCTTGGGGAATCGATGCCCGACGACCAAGAATGCGGGAAGGAGAAGCCGTCGGTGAGATGAGCGTGATTGAATTGAACCACGAGTATTACGGCGAACGCCGTCTCTGGTGCGAAGGGAAGCCCCCGTTACTCTTTACCGAGAATGAAACGAATACGCGCCGATTATACGGCGATCAAGACGGCGCAAAGTATGTGAAAGACAGTTTTCATGACTACGTCGTCCACCATCGAACCGACGCGGTCAATCCTGAGAAGACCGGCTCAAAAGCCGCAGCCCTGTATCAGCTATCACTGTCTCCAGGCGCATCGGAAATCGTTCGCCTGCGTCTGACCAACAGAACAGATGGGGCAGGGTTTGACGTTCCAGCGTTCAATAGACTTTTCGAGCAACGTATAAACGAAGCGGATGAGTTTTATGATGACCTGGCTCCGGCTGATCTGTCCCATGATGCAAGGCTGGTACAGCGACAGGCATTCGCCGGATTACTCTGGAGCAAGCAGTTCTACCATTATGACTTGAAACGCTGGCTTGTCGGCGATCCGGGGATGCCGGATCCCCCACCTGAGCGTCTCCACGGGCGCAACTCGGACTGGACACATCTTTACAACGCCGATGTGATCTCGATGCCGGATAAATGGGAGTATCCCTGGTATGCCGCGTGGGACTTGGCTTTCCATTGCATCCCGCTTGCCCTGGTCGACTCAACCTTCGCCAAAGAACAGCTGATCCTTATGCTGAGGGAATGGTACATGCATCCGAACGGACAAATTCCGGCATATGAATGGGCGTTCGGAGATGTCAATCCGCCGGTTCACGCGTGGGCTGCCTGGCGTGTCTACAAGATCGAGAAAAAGCGGAAGGGAGTCGGTGATCGGGTCTTCCTTGAACGAGTATTCCACAAGTTGTTATTAAACTTTACCTGGTGGGTCAATCGAAAAGATGCCGAGGGAAAGAACATTTTTCAAGGCGGGTTTTTGGGACTGGACAACATCGGCGTCTTCGATCGGAGCGCCCCGTTGCCGACCGGTGGTCATATCGAGCAGTCGGATGCGACGAGCTGGATGGGGATGTATTGCCTCAACATGCTTTCCATCGCACTGGAGTTGGCGCGTGAGAACAGAGCCTATGAAGATGTGGCAAGCAAGTTCTTTGAGCATTTCGTGTATATCTGTCGGGCCATGAACAACATCGGCGGGGAAAAAATAGAACTCTGGAATACAAAAGACGGATTTTTTTATGACGTGCTCCACCTTCCGGACGGGCAAACCTTTCCCCTCAAGGTCCGATCTCTCGTCGGACTGATCCCGCTTTTTGCCGTGGAAACGTTGGACTCCGAGTTGGTTGACAGCCTCCCTCGCTTTAAGCACCGCATGCAGTGGTTCATCGAAAACCGGCCCGATTTCAGCGCACATGTCGAGACCCATTCGCATGATGGCGGAGTGCGGCGATTCTTGTCTTTGGTCAATCCCACCCGACTCAAATCGGTGTTGCGGTACATGCTGGACGAAGAGGAATTTCTCTCCCCGTACGGCATCCGTGCGCTCTCACGCTATCACAAGGACCATCCCTACGTGCTGTCCATCATGGGCAGAGAGTATCGGGTCGACTATGAGCCCGCAGAATCCAGCACGGGCCTGTTCGGGGGGAATTCAAACTGGCGCGGCCCCGTCTGGTTTCCAGTCAACTACCTGTTGATCGAATCGCTTCAGAAGTTTCATTATTATCTCGGCGATGAGTACCGGGTTGAGTATCCGGTACGTTCCGGTCGCTTCGTTTCCTTAAACGAGGTCGCTTCCGAACTGTCGCGCCGGCTGACACATATCTTCCTCCGGGACAGCTTCGGCCGGCGTCCGGTCTTTGGAGGCACGAACAAATTCCAGGAAGATCCATTCTGGCGAGACGCCATTCTTTTCTATGAGTATTTTCACGGCGATAACGGTGCCGGTATCGGGGCCAGCCACCAGACCGGATGGACCGGACTTGTCGCCAAGTTGATCCAGCAATCGGGAGAGTAACGCCGCACACAATCTCAAGAGGGCGGATGGAGGTTGAACATCGAGCCGGCGGATTGCCGAAACTTGCCCAGCGCACTGAACCTGGAATGGTTGGATACAAACGGCCGGGGGGGATTCGCGTCGGGCACGGTTTCCGGTGCCAATACCCGCCGGTACCACGGGCTGTTGCTGACGGCGCAGCAACCAGAAAACAATCGGTACCTGCTCGTCAATCATGTTGAGGAATGGCTGCATATCGAGGGTGAGCAAGTTTTCCTCTCGACCAATGTGTATCCGGGCGCGGTTCACCCTCAGGGATATGCCCACTGCATCTCATTCACATCCACTCCTTGGCCCTCGTGGACCTATGCGTACGCGCGCAAAATAATCCGGCGTGAAATCTTGTGCATTCGGGGCCGCGACGTCGTCATCGTGCGATGGACGCTCGTCGAAACATCGAATGGCTCCATCAGACTCCGGATCCGGCCGATGCTGACCGGCCGCGACTATCATGCGCTGCACCACGAGAATGAAACGCTTTCTCCGCACGCCGCGATCCACCAAGGATGGGTGAGTTGGCAACCATATCACGGTCTTCCCGTCGTGCGCGCTTTTCATTCCGGAACCTATCGGCATGCGCCGGATTGGTACCGGCACGTCCAGTTCCCCCTGGAAGAAGAACGTGGACTCGACTTTGAAGAAGACTGGTGGTCGCCGGGGGAATTTTCCTTCGAATTGGAGCCCGGCAAGGATGAGGTGTTGGCATTGACCAGCGAAACGATCGACAGGCTGGATGTCGCGGATATCACTCACAAGGAGCGCGCTCGGCGTATGCAGGTGCAAAAGTCTGCGCCGAAAGCCGATCCACTGCTCAGCGCATTGTGGCTGGCGGCGGATTCATTTTTGGTCCGGCGAAGCACTCACCATACGGTGATAGCCGGGTATCCATGGTTTACGGATTGGGGGCGGGACACCTTTATTTCGCTTCCCGGACTTTGCCTTGTGACGAAACGGCATGAGGCGGCCTGGCACATCATCCAATCCTTTTCCTCCTACGTTTCAGAAGGTATGGTGCCCAATCGTTTTCCGGACACGGCCGAAGATCCGGAATACAACTCAATCGATGCGTCGCTTTGGTTCATATACGCCGTGGACCGGTATCTTGCATACAGTCGAGATGCCATACGTGTCCGTTCGATCGCTTGGCCGGCGATTAAACAGATCCTCAATGGTTATCGTCAAGGCACGCGATACGACATTCATATGGACGTCGACGGTCTTATCGTCGGCGGAACGCCCGGTATCCAACTGACCTGGATGGATGTGAAAATCGGCGATTGGGTCGTCACCCCACGGCACGGCAAGCCGGTTGAGATTCAAGCGTTATGGCTCAGAGCCCTGGACGTAGGCGCGAGACTTGCCGCCCGATTTGGCGAATCGGATTACGCCGCGCGCTGTCGAAAAGACAGGGCACGCGCGGTGGAGGCGTTCCGTGCAAAATTTTGGTACAAAGACGGACTGTATCTGTACGATACGATCCATGGGCCGGAGGGCAACGACACATCAATTCGTCCGAATCAGGTTTTAGCCATCGCCCTGTGTGATGATCTGCTCACGAGGGAACAGGCCGAGCAAGTCCTCAACATTGTCGCGGCTCATCTCCTCACGCCCGTAGGACTGAGAACGTTGTCCCCGACCGATGCGCGATATCGTCCTCGGTACGAAGGCGGCCCCATGGAACGAGATAGCGCCTACCACCAGGGAACGGTCTGGCCGTTTCTGTTGGGGTTTTTTGTCACGGCATGGCTGAATACCTATGGGAGGAATGCCAAGGCCCGGATCAAGGGCCGATCGTTTCTTGAGGGCTTGGAGCCTCATTTACAAGAAGCGTGCTTAGGTCAAGTATCTGAAGTGTTTGACGGAGATGCGCCTCACCACCCGGGCGGCTGTCCGGCTCAAGCCTGGTCCGTAGCCGAGCCTCTCCGCGCACTGGTTGAAGACCTCGGAGTATCGATGACACCGCGAGGAATCCGTTCATCCCGCCGCAAATAGCCTTGGCAAACCGGTGGACGCCCGACCGGAAGGCCTCTTGTTCGCTTGACAGGCGTCGTAGGCATCCGTAGTCTGAGTGCGAACGTGCAGGAGGACTCACCATGAAGAAGCTCTTCACCCCGACTGTCTATAATCGGCGTATCATGGCAGGTATGACCATGTTGTTCCTGTCGGGGATCGCGATCTCCCCCGCAATATCGGCCGACGAGTTGCCGAAGGAATCCGTATTACCGCTTAGCCTAGCCAACAAGGCGATTTACACGGCAGTGGAAGCGTGCAAGAAGGACGGATATCGAGTCAGCGCTTCCGTGGTGGATCGGGCCGGCATGCTGCGGGCGATGGGACGCGCCGACGGAGCAGGGCCGCATACCATCGATAGCAGTCGGAAAAAAGCCTATACGGCGGTCAGTGTACGACGTCCTACCAGTGAGTTAGCCGACCTCATCGCGAAAGTCCCCACCCTGCAGGCCCTTCGCGACATCAACAGCGACATTCTGTTTCTCGGTGGAGGGCTTCCCATCGAGATCGGTGGAGAAGTGGTCGGAGGAATCGGCGTGGGTGGAGCACCCGGCGCCCATCTGGATGACGCCTGCGCCCAGGAAGGCCTCGACGCAATCGGTGCCGCCCCGAAGGTGCCGGCGTCGAAGTGAAGTGGTTCCCCTTCGCCGTTTTGGCAAGCATGGTGCTGGTCGGCACAGCGTGCAACAGTAGTGCTCCCGAACCCGCTTCAGTGGACATAGCATCAGCGGGACTTCGGCTGACTATCGTAAGAATGGCGACCGATCTATTCCTCCAACGATTTAATCTCACGCTGAACGTCAAGGGAGCGAGTGGCTGTTCTTCCTCGACCGAGTTGTTTCCGGATACCGGCTATGCCGGTCGACGTAACGTCTATCAGGCGTCAAAAGGAAAAGTGTATGTGGTCGGGCAGTATGATGCGCGCGTCATCGATTCACGGAGTTGCCTGACGAGCCTCTCGGAATTTCGTCATCTCGACCGCGACGTGATTTTTCTCGGCAGCTTCGATCAAGATGATGCTAAGCACTGGACGTATGTTCCTGCCACTCAGCGGCCGGAGCTTCCGTTCGAGAAGCGGTGATGTCGATCGGCCAAGAAGTTCCTGATGATACAACAACGGTAACCTGTTCCGGGGGTTCGATTCCAACGCTCTTCCCGCGATACGAGATCACCAGACATGCAACAACCCATCATCGGATATCACCAAGATGACTATGGCGATTGGGTTGCCGAGCTGGCGTGTGGTCATGGGCAGCATGTACGGCATCAGCCTCCGTTTACGAATCGCCCATGGGTTCTCACCATCGCCGGACGTGAACGGCATTTAGGCACTCACTTAAATTGCAAAAAGTGCGAAGAACCGGCCGATCAGACCGTGCTCCCGGCAGAGCCGTTCGGACCTCTTGACAGAACGTGAATGTTTGTTTGACAACGTTGCCGAATCATCGAACCGGACCAGGCGAACGATGTTGGCCCAACGATACCAAATTGCCGTTCTCCTTGGGCTGGTGACGCTCGTCAGCAGCTATTTGCTGCTGCCGCTGAGTGCGTCTTATTTGCTGGCAAATCGGCTTCGTGATCATGGGTACAGCAACGTCATCCTCCAGTTGGGCTATCCGGGCTGGACGCACATGCGCATTCCGGTCGTTTCTTTTCAGCAGGACTTGGGCGATGAACGACTGATGGTCTCGCTGACGGATGCGGATATACGATATGACGTGACTCAACTGCTTCAAGGGCGTGTCAGTCGCATCGAATTGCGGGATGCGGCCATCCATGTACTGAACGTGCAGTCTACAGAACCCACCGCCCAAGACGGAAAAGAGACGGATCCGCCTGATGACGGGGAATCACCGTGGCGACTGTTCACGGCCGGGGATCTCTTACGCAGCTTCCCGATTCTTCCCTTCGACGAGTTGCAACTTGTTCATCTCACTATTTTTCGTGAGCAAGCGACGGGACCGC
The DNA here is from genome assembly GCA_964465695.1 of uncultured Nitrospira sp. Taxonomy (GTDB): domain Bacteria; phylum Nitrospirota; class Nitrospiria; order Nitrospirales; family Nitrospiraceae; genus Nitrospira_D. Next base: position 3,003 of record CAYXKP010000121.1, on the reverse strand, counting down.
TTCGCAGAGTGACGATAGACGGGAGTCTGACGTATAGCGGCAGAGAGGTCGGTGGTCACCTCGCGTTTCGTGGGCGTGACACCGCGCCCTATGGCCTGGTCGTGGTCGGGCATTCCGCCAGTACCTGGTCGGTGACCTTGGCATCGCAGCGACCGCAAGCGACACCGATCGTTTTTTGGCAGTCGCAAGCGCATCCAAACGGCTCACAGATTCAGGTCAATGGCCGTCTCCGGATCAATGTCCAGGAACTGGCTCCGTTCATCGCCCTCCTGGTCCCGATCGGTCCAGAGCTGGAAAGAGTAACGGGAGAGGTGGCGATAGATTGGGCGGGAACTGCGGCCGCGGAAGCCGCACTCAGCTCTTTGTGGGAAGATGAACGAACGCATCTGGACGGCACTATGCGGGTCAATGTCACATTGCCGGCCTTGAAAGGCGTGGCGAAGGATATCGCCATCGCGTACGAAGGGACGTTCGGAGGGAATGCCACACAGGCGGAGTGGGCCATGAGCCCCGGTGTCTTGCTGACCGCGACGATCAATACCCAACCGCGCATTATTCCCGAAGCGGTCCGGCTGGTACTCCCGCATGGAGATCAACCGGTTCGGATCGAGAACAGGAAGCCGGTGCAGGGGACTCTTTATTGGAAGGAAACGCCGATACGCACGGTGGCGCAGGGACCGTTGCATGTGACGTACGGTCGGACAGCGGGACCGCTGGTCGCTCAGTTTGAAACCACCCACGCCGAGGGCCTTGGGAACGACTTGGTGTTGGCCGAAGGGGCCTATCGGCTGGAGGGCGTTCTCCCGAAGGCCGTTACCGAGCTGCTTTCAGCGAAAGAGGCGATGGGTGGAGTGCAAGGTACGGTGAAGCTGGCCCGGACGCATGTCCGCGGGGTGTTACTGCCTCCGTCTTCAGTGACGGCAAGACAGATCGCACAGGGCCCCACCCTCATTTCAAGTGTCACGCTGAATCTGTCGGAGCCGCTGACAGTGGAATGCGATTTGACGGTGATCCATTGTAATGGGGGAACGATGACCGCGACCATTCGGGCTCCTACCGTGAGAATAAGCGGTCGGAACATTCGCATCACGCACGGTGTCTTGAAAATCCAGGAAGCGGATACGACCAAGGCTGCATGGGCTGCCCACGGGACGTTGTCCATAGCCGGGGTGAGTCCGGACCAGGGGGCTTGGTGGCCTGCGACCACTGATTGGACGGTGAGGTTCGCGGCCAATCAGGCCGGCATCAAGGCGGATCTTCGAGTCGATACCCCGACGCACGAAGGGTTCGTCACCGCCAGGATCGAGCAGCCGCTGCAGACGGCCAAAGGAGCGATGCATGGTGTCATCGGCCCGCTGACGTTCAACTCCGCCGATCGACGGCTCAGCAAGATGGTGGCGGGTCTTCCTCCTGCAACCGATCTGATCGAGGGGATGTTCACCGCCACCGTCGATGCGTCCTGGTCGAGCAGCTTCCGCGACAGGATCAATGTTATGAATGCGGTATCGGGGAGTGTGAACGTTGTAGCCGAGAAACTCTCCGGCCATTACAACGATTATATTCTGAAGGGCCTGAGTACGACGATGGTGTTGTACACCCAGGGACTCGAATCAATTGTCATGACGCAACCCTCCTCGATCTCCATTGCCGCAATTCAGAGCGGTGTTGACATGGCGAATCTTGTCGCCTCTTATCAAATAAGATGGAAATTGACCGATGATCTGCCGATTGTCGACGTACGAGACTTTCAGTGCGAGGTGTTCGGAGGAACGCTCAGCAATCCAGGTCCGGTGGTCGACTTGGCCAAACCTCCGGTTACCACCACGTTTTTCCTGCGTAATCTTGATCTGGCGAGAGTTCTCAGCCTGGAACAACAGAAGGGACTTCAGGGAACCGGAACACTCAACGGGACACTTCCCGTGACCATCACGTCGGGCGGGATCGTCGTGAAAGACGGAGTGATCGAAGCGCAGCCTCCGGGAGGGACCATACGGTATGTATCGGCGACGGAATCGTCAAAGATCCTTTCAGAATCGGATCGGCAACTCCATCTCGTTGCACAGGCCCTCAGCAACTTTCAGTACTCACTGTTGCGCGTCGGCGTGAAATACGGAGAAACCGGGATGTTGGATCTGAACGCTCGATTGGAAGGAAGGAACCCGGACCTCAGGAATACTCCACCGATTCACTTCAACCTGACCGTGCAGGAGCATATCCCAACTCTCCTCAAGAGCCTTCGACTGGTTGAGGATATCCACGGGACCATCGAAAAGAAGTATAAGCGGCTGGGATCATTATGAGGCGGACTATGCGGAGCGGGACCATGCGGATAGGCGCCGGTGTGTTGGTATGGGAAATTATCCTCCTGAACCTGGGAGCCTGTACTCCGCGAGTCGAGGTCGCTCCACCGGAGAAGCCGATTACGATCAATCTGAATGTGAAGATTGATCATGAGATCCGGTTGAAAGTCGACAAGGACCTGGATCAGGTCTTGTCGAATGACAGCGGACTGTTCTAACCGCCGGAGGGAACGATGTTCATCGCACGGATGACAATCGCGGCCAGCGCCACAGTTCTTTGGATCCTGCTCGCTTCTTCCGCTGTTGCGTTGTCGTTGGATGAAGCGAAAGCGAAGGGGTTGGTCGGGGAGAAGAGCAACGGCTATCTGGGAGCGGTGAACCCTTCCGATGCCGAAGCCCAGGCTTTGATGGAGGACGTCAATCAAAAGCGGCGGCAGGCCTACGAAGATATCGCAAAGCGAAACCGCACCAACATTCAGGCCGTCGAAACGCTCGCCGGAGAAAAAGCCATTCAGAATACCAAGCCGGGCCACTTTATCGAGGCCCCGGACGGGTGGATGAAGAAATAATCGCCTATCCGTAGCGATCATTCTTCCACGGAAGCGCGGTGTTGGAATACCCACGGACTTCCCAAAACCCCTTCTCATCTCTATCGGAAAACGTAATCTCCTTCACCCACTTCGCCCCTTTCCAGGCATAGCGT
>CAYXKP010000120.1:0-14435 GCA_964465695.1 uncultured Nitrospira sp. | reverse complement strand
AATTTGTGGGTTCAAAATGTTTGGAACAACATAAAGAGCACACATTGATAATAAGATAGAGGCCCTACTTTTGAAGAAAAAAAGCCAGCAAAAAAGTTTAGTATGAGGGCTTTCTTTTTCTTCTTTTTGGTTTTCCTCTTGGCCCGCCACTTTGTGGCGGCCAACAAGTGGGTCATGAAGCTAGAACCACGCGTCGACCCTCTTCACTTTGCAGAGGAGCATCATCTTCATTATGAAGGAAAACCTACCTTTCTCCCGCCAGAAAGCGGCTACCACATTTTCACTGATCACTCTCGTGCACGAAACTCCAAGGCATTTTCTCGCACGGTTGGAGTTACTTATGCCAAGTTGCAAGAAGGGCGTCGCTTTTTCCCCAGAGCGCCTACTCTTCCCGATCCGCTTTATGAAGACCAGTGGCATTTGCACTCTCACCCAATTGGAGTAGATGCAGACTATGCAGGAGCAAACATGACGGGCGCAGGCGTGACAATTGCCATTGTGGATGATGGGTTGCAGCACATTCATCCAGAGATTCGCGCCAATTATGACGCGGCCCACTCGTGGGATTTTAACGACAAGGACTCTGATCCTTCACCCACGCATATGATGGACAGGCATGGAACTTCGTGTGCAGCCGTCGCCGCTGCCGTCAGAGAAAATGGGCACTGTGGCAGAGGAGTGGCATATGGCGCAAAACTAGTAGGTTACAGGGCAATTGCTGGTCCACTCTCTGATTTTGAGTCGGCTCAGGCCCTCACTCACAATGCAATTGCGACAGTCTCCATTTTCTCTTGCTCTTGGGGTCCTACTGACGATGGGCAAACCATGGAGGCGCCTGATGAGCTTGTGGAAGAAGCGCTTGCTTGGCACACAAATGGAAAGCGCGGTCGCTTAGGCAAAGGCACCATTTATGTGTGGGCGGCGGGGAATGGAAGGGATAATGGGGACTCTTGTGCATATGATGGCTATGCTTCTTCGCCTTATGTAATTTCAATTGGGGCCATGGATCATACTGGGCAACAGTCTTGGTATTCCGAATCTTGCTCGGGGCTTTTCGCAGTTGCGCCTTCATCTGGCGCAGGCAAAGGTATTGTAACGGCAGACTTGATCAATTCGCCAGAAGGAGAGTGCACGCGGACGTTTGGTGGGACTTCTTCTGCAACCCCTTTGGCGGCAGGTATCATTGCCCTCATTTTGCAAGAGAGGCCCGATTTGACTTGGCGAGATGTAATGCACATTATTGCAAAAGGAGCTACTCAGCTAGATAATGACGCTTCAATCAACTCTCGCCGCTATCGGCATAGCGAAAAGAGCGGATTTGGATTGTTAAAAGTGCCTCCTCTTTTGCGCGTGGCGCGTGAGCACAAGCTTGTTCCCGAAATGAAAACTTGGGAAAGTGCGGAAAATGCAATTGGCGATCCCAAGACTCTCTCGCTTGTGCTTCGCATCAACGTTACTGGCTGCGAAATTTCTTTTATTGAGCAAGTGACTCTCAAGCTGGCTATTTTGCACCCAGCTCGCGGGCGCGTGTCGGCGTTGCTCAAGTCGCCAGAAGGAATTGTAAGCCACATTGCGCCAAATCGCCCGCGCGACATTAATAGCAATTGGCCAATGGGAGGTTTCCGCCTTTTGAGCAGGAGGCATTGGGGAGAAGCACAATGTAACGGCATGTGGGTTGTAGAGGTGAATTCAATTGATCAAGATGGGCAAATTACGTTGGCGCATATGAAAATACACGGCCACTGACATCAAAAGGATAGTCTTCAGAAAATCTTTTGTAGTGTCTCAATTGTCCATACCAAACTGTGTTCTATGAACATTTTCCATCCAAAATGATAAATTTTTGCAACAACAACAAAAGCGGCATAAAGGAAAAGCGCAACTAGACAATAGGACAATACCACCTTCCTATTGAGAGAAAACAAAAAAACAAATGCAACCGCGCTAATTAATGAGATGTTCATGCCCCACTTTATTGCTCAAATAGTTTCCACCACATTTCAGCTCGCTCCACAAAACGGAAAACCATCTCAAACCCAAAACGGTGTATCTTGCCTAAGACTGAACTCTCCCATCCTACCTTTGAAATGTTCAGTGCAGCGGCGACAGCAATAAGAACACCACTAATTGTGAAGGAATGAAGCAAAGCTATTCTCCAATCCCGAAAAAAAGAAAAGGCGATGCAAATTGCAAAAAAAACAACGGTGAAAATTAGTATTGTTTGATCGCTTATGCGTTCTCTCACGAGTTCCGCAAGAGCACATGGAGGACACATAAAGTAAATTGTAACAGCAGCTGGATTGCCCATCTTCACCGCTTCAGAATTTTATTTCTCACAATCTCTTCAAACTCCTCCTTGGTGCCATTGTTCTCAATTATGATATCAAAGCCATCATAATTGTCGAGCGCCGTCTCGCTCGGATGGTCTCTTTGCCTCTTGTCTCCTCTAGTGCGCTCTGCCAAAATCTGCTCGTCCACATTGATGCGAACGAGGCGAAAGCCCGCTCTGCGGAGAGCGTTTGCTTCGTTAGGGTAGCGGAGGTCAGTGAGAACGGCAGAAATCCCTGCCAAAGGCTGTGAAAGAACAATGTTTGCCCACACATCCTCTCCCATTTTCTCCCTAAAGGTCTGACCTACAATTTGCTGCAGTTGCCCAAGCGTTTGCGTAAATCCATGGGGGATGCTCTCCTTGCCCTCTTTGGTGCAATTCCATTCATATGTTGTGCCAGTGAGCGTGGCCACAACCTCTTTGACACGCTTGGCAAAAAGGAAATGCGCAACACCTTCTGAGGACTCGCGCTTGATGACTTCTGCTGCTGTATCTTTCCCCGAGCCGAATTTTCCCGAAAAAGCGACCCTCATAACTTCAAAAATGAATCCAGTCGAGAGGGCGGTGTTTGACTTGCGTAAAGGGCAGATCTTGCCCTCTTACTACAAAGACTTGAATGCGCGTGATCATGCCATTTATGTTTCCCTTTTTGACATTGGGCTCCACATTACAGCAAAATGCAATCGCATGGGGTGTGGAGAGCCCGCGGCTGCTCTCACATGGGAAGGGCGGTGCACCACATGCGTCAAGCACAACTTGTGCCACGTGTGCAAAAAGCCAACAAGTTGGGCAAATGGCGTTTGCTTTGAGCACGACTCAAGAAACGAGTGCAAAGTATGTGGCAAAAAGACGAGATGGTCGCCAGAAATGTGCTCATCGTGCCATAGAAATGAAGAGGAGATAATGAAGAAAATTTCATTCTTGTAATGCAAGTCGAATCCCAGCCACACCTCCATGTAAGGAAAATGCAGTCAGGGCAATTGAAAGCATATCTTCTGCGCCTCTGAATTGTCTAGGTTTCAGCGCAAACATTTGTTGAGCATCCTTTTTTCCTGGGAAGCTACGCTTAAGCTTTCCTTCTGATAATAATGATGCGTTCAGGTATGCGCTAAACAAAATTTTATCCGCAACGCGCTCGAGTTTCAACCTCTCACATTCAATCCGAAGTTTTGGACATACATATTGCTTTGCAATTTCAAACATACGAGGGTGGGATAGCGCGAGCTGTGGAATACATTCAGTAAGAGAGTAATAATTTTCTAAAAACGGAAAAATGTAGCTGTCCCATATTTCTTGAGGCAACTCTAGCAACGAAAGCTCCTCGTCATTTTTTTTCTCCAAACTAATTGCTTCAAATGGATAAAGGGCTTTTCTAAAGACAAGACGAAAATTCTCGTCATAGATTTCGTCCAGTCGATTATCTTCAGGCAACTTCCAAAATTTTCTAATTTCGGAGCGCTTGTTTCCTCTAGAAAGACACCCCATTGTGTCCTCTTCTTCCAAAAAATTTTGACACGCTACGCTCATTAGATCTTGGGCTTTCAAAAAATTCAGCAAAACCCAAAAGTTGTTCCACTCCAACGCAGTGCCTATCGGAATTACAGACTTTTCCACCATTTCTGCAAGCATTTTCAAGCATTTTGCATCTGCATTTTGAAGAAAAATTGAGCCAGAGTTTTTTTGCTTTTCAAACAAATCTTTCAAAGTGAAAGAATCTTTCAAGAAATCTTTTCCGAACTGAATCTCTGTGCCGTCGTTTGAGACAATCGTCAACTTTTCCTCCTCCTCTCGTTCCCTCTTTACTCCACTTCCGCAAATGAAAGCATGCTTCCCCCAATGAGCGTCAGCGCAACTTTCTCCGCAATAAGCAACGGCATTGCACCCAGTGCACCAGGCTTTTGCACCAATCAGGCCGCAAGAGGCACAAATAGAGGCCATTTTTTTTTTCAAAAACAGTGCCTCACCATCATTATTTTAAATTTCGCATTTTTTTGTTTCAAACAGGGGCTCCAACATGCAAAACTCTTACGACTGGGACGAAAGGCTTGACTTTGATAAAGTAGAGCTTGATCTTGCCAATATGAATTTCAAAGGCAAAATTAGTGTCGTGCTGCGTGTTTGCTTTGCAAATATCGATTTTAAATCTCTTCCATTGTGGCTGTTGGAGCAGTATGACATTTCCATTTTAAATAACACAGATCACGAACCGTCTGATGATATTTTTGAAAGATGGATAAGCAAAAGTGAAGTTCGCTTTTGCTATTATGGGAGAGAAAAGGTGGCAGCATGGCGAGTTAAATTCTATGACGGAATTCACACTCAAAAAGATTTTTACCTTGTCGGTTGCCAAATTAGCGAGAAAGCCTTGTTTCCAAACTGCAGAAGAATGAGATGGGTATGTAGTGATTCTTTGAATTTCGCGTTAATTGCCAATACAGTTGAAGTGCTTACATGCTGTGATAATTTTGAACATCCCATTTTGTTCCCTCGTTTGCGAAAATTCACCTGCAGGTCTTTTCGAAATTGGGAATTTTTAATTGCGCCACACTTGAACGAAATTTCTTTCGAGGGTCATATTATTCCTCCTTGCAGACCTTGGCTTTTTTATCCTCGTACCAAAAAATTTTATGACGCAGACCCACTTTGGCTTTTTGAAACGCAAAAGGAATTCATGTGGCTTTTGACGGCAAACGCGAGAAGACTAATCTTTATGTGCTTGCGCCGCTGGGGCTTTCCAAAAGATTTGTGCCGTGTGATTGCAAGAATGATTCAGCCGTGGGATGTCATCATTAGTAATCAAAAGGAAAAGCTAAAACAATTTAGGAATGCAGTGGCGTTAAAAGATCCAAACGGAGTTTCTGAAGATCATTATTTGAGCTTTTTTGAGAAAAGTTGCAATTACTTTGAAACACTTAGAGAACACTCAAAAGTTGTTCAAGAAGTAGCAGCAAGTCGAAAAAGAGACCGCGACGACAAATTAGAAGAGTTGGAAAATTTAATTTCACAAAAGAGGGCCAAGTTGAGGGAGCATGAGTCATTTGCTCGACCTTCTGCTGAGGAGTGGCAAAAACTTTATGACTTATGCCTTTCTTCCTTACTTGAATGAAATTGACATTTTGATGCTTCGCTCTTCATGCAGAGCCTTGCGAGCCCTTTTTGAAAATGAGACTGTCATGTATGCAAGGCGCAAGGCAGTCATTAGAAGCTCAGTGTATGTTTTGCGCTACTTGTGCCGCAATGAGCTTCCAAAAAATGCGTTTGACCTCTCGCTTTTGGCTTGCAATGTGGGTAACGCAGATGCTTATCTGTGGCTGAACAAAAATCAAAAAGCAAAGGATGCACACGTCAGCGCTGCTATTGAAGGTGACCAACCTGAAATGTTAACGCTACTTCTTGGCTCTGTTAGTCCATCCCTTGACGAGCTTATTTGTCATGCAGGCGGGCCAAAAGTTTTGAAAGCTTTTGTCAAGGAAAGCCTGCTTGTGAGTAATTTGGCAAATTTATTGGCTTTTTCGGTAACACATGGCAACAAGCATAGTTTTGCACTTTGCTATTCTTTTGTGAAAGGAGGAATGTATTTGGATGTTGAACAACTTTACGCCCAAGCCTGCGTAAGCAACAAAGGAGAATTTATTCGCCATTTGTTTGATCAATATGGCTTTAGACCTTTGCCTCAAATTACAATGCGCGTTTTTATCACAACTGGAGATGTCGAGGGTGTCGAATGGGCATGTGCCAATGGATGCACCCTTGGAAACGAGGAGCTAAAGTTAGCGTGTCAATCTTCAAAACTTGAAGTTGTAAGACATTTGATCAATGTCAAAGGCATGACGCCTCTTGATCAGCATTTAAATTACGCCATAGATGCTGAGTCTGTAGAAATTTTCGCCTTTTTGCTTCAAAAGGGAGCTCAACCAAATCATAGGACACATCGCCTAATTTACTTTGCCAGTCGCCAAGAAGAGTTTGCATTTCAGCTTTCCCTTTTATCTCAAAAAAAAAGTAAAAAAGGATGAGGGGTTCCTTCTTTCTTGACTTTTTTTTTGGTCGAGTCGATACTTCCTTTCGAAGGAATTTTCTTCTCACTCATTTATCGCTAATTGACCTTTTCTTTCTTCGCATGACGTGTCGCGCCCTGCGTGTAGAGGTCTATTTGGTCGGGGTCCTTCGCTTGATTAAAGGATTTTTGTGGCACGAATTTTTCAGTGAAGGGAAAACAACAATCAAGCAATATGAATTGTTGAGAAGTCAAGCTCTGAAATCTTCAAACATTCGGATCGAAAGTTTGGCTGTTCTCCACGGCAGGGAGGATTTTTTGGATTATTTCAAGCCAAAAGACCTAAACTTGTTGATGAACGAAGCGGGAAAATGCAAAAACATTGGGCTCGTAAAGACAATGGTGAAAATGGGAGCAGATATTAGGTTTAGCCTTTCATCTGCTGCTTCTCGTGGCAACATTGCAATTTTAGAGCTTGGCGTTCCATTAAAGTCCTCATTTAGAGAAGAGATATTTCGCATAGCTCTTCACTCAAATCACCTCAACGTAATCAAATGGATGCATGAGGTTCAGAGGTTTGCGCTTCCTCCCAGGGCTGTAGAAATGGTTTCTCTGGGTTACGCGGAAAGATGGAATGTGCCACAAATGTCTCCCACTTACAACTATCTCGTCAAAGAAAGGGGCATGCCATGGGGCAATGCAATCTCTTCTGCCATTACTAGAGGTGCATATGAAGTTGTTGTTTGGATGTATGAGCAGGGCGCTCCGCTTCCTTCAGACGATGCATTTCTCAATTCAGTAGTTGGTTCAAATGATTGGATGATTTTTACGTGGGCAATTAGTTTGGGCAAGATTCCAATGGATCGTTGGTTTGAAGAATGTGTGCGCGACTGGAAGTTTTCTCTTTTGAAAAACTTGCTTGAAATTGGCAGAGCGAGACCTCAAAATGAGGCATCCTTTGTTGAACTTGTAATTCAGCAAGGGAATTATGAAGGTCATCAAGTTTGTGTCAAGCATTTCCCTGCTTTGACTAGATGGAAAGGCGGGAAAGTGCCAGTTCCATGGAAATAAAAAATTCCCCTCTTTGTCGGATGACGACAAGAATAAAAGGGCTTACAAAAGATACGGGGGGAAAGTTTCCACAAAAATAAATAAATAATTGCTTACCTTTACGCTACCAGGGTAGGACGAAATTGCGCGCTTTGTATTGTCAGGCCCAAGAAAGATAATTGACTCGCTATTACGAGAAACTTCTTGGTAATCCTGACGATTGACTTTTGTTCCAATCTCAAAAGCCTTTTCAATCATTTCCGTGATGGCGTTTAGCATCATTTGACTTGTCCGCTTGCAAGTCGAGAAGATGGCAACCTTAATGTTTGGCACTGCAAGAAACAGCGCAGCAGCCGTCCCGCTAGTCACAAACGTCTTACCGTTACGTCTTGCCATGTTCACAAGGCAAAACATTTGCTCATGCCTAATGTCAAGCTCCTTCATGACGCGTGCTTTCGCCTCTGGCCACGCATCTCCATAAATTAGAGGCAGCGATGCGTGAAGGAAAGCATTAAAGACTTTGATCTGATCCGTTCCCCACTTTATGCCCAAGCCATTGTAGAAAATGTCCTTGACGCGTTGCACAAGCAAATCTCCTTGTTTTACATAATTTCCGCTCATTGCGTCATCCAGCTGGCGAATCCTGTCTGGAATGTAAGCCTGTCTAGCATAGGCCTTTTCCTCTTCCTTTTGCCAGTGTTTCACCATGGCGCTGTGATAAACTTGGGAAGAGTCAATGACAAAGCGCTTTCGCCGCTGCGCGGCCGCAAGAGTGTCAATGTCCGCCTGAACCATCCAAAAAGGGTTTGCTCCCGTGGAAAACAACAAATGCAAAAATAATAATCAAAAATTAAAAGCCAAAAGAGTTTTTGATGAGTGGGTGTTGCTCGCGCCCGTCGGCCTCGGAAATGGCAACCATGACTGAAGAGCAGGTCTTCAAAATGCTCAATTTGAATTATGTCGCTATTACAGTCTTTGTTGTGATTCAGGGCATTTTTTTTGTGCTGTGGCAAATGGCAGCAGGCATTCCTGGGTTCGCCCTTTACGATGGTGACCCAGGTGCTGGCGCCTTTTCAAATTACATGTGGTGGTCGGCCATTGATTTTATTGCCTTTGGCGTAGGTTGTGCCGCCCCGCTTTTCCGCCTCAATTATGTCGGCGAAGGTGGCACTGTCGAAAAAAATGTCGAGTGGACACGCGCTTGGCTTGTGGCATACATGTTCATACTTGTCGTAGCTGGCATCTCCAATTTGATTCACGCCGGCCTCCTAATTTCTGACGGAATCTCTTGCACCTCAACCTTGTGCAGACAAAACTCGTGGGCTCTATGGGTGGCAGTTGCCCTTTTTGCCATTCTCGGCATTTATGAGTGGGTTCAAATTTCTTTTGTTCGCATCTACAAGAGCAACTTGGTGCACGCACTCGGAAAGGGCAAGATGGAAAGCATGCAATGGAAGGCAAATTCGAGAAGAAAATGAAGGGCCGTTGTTTGGACTGCGTGTTTGATTCGAAACCATGCACAAAGTGTAGTTATTTCATTTCTTCTCATCCGCCCATTACGATGCATCAACGTATGAAACTTGTTCTTTTGTTTTTAGTGTTCTTTCTTGTGATTATTGTTCCTCTTTTCTTGTATTTTAAGGGCAAGCCTGCACATTGCAATTGAAAAAAAAAAATGAAAAGGAAGAGGCAGGTTTGTATCGCGGAATAGCAAAAGCTTCAATCTAAGGCAACACGTTGCGCATTGATGAAAAATTCTCTTCAAAAGGGCAAGACGAAGCACACACCACTATCATTTGAAGTAGTTGCGTCAGATATTTTTGACACATTTAATTCCCGTTGACGTTGCGTTAGCTGAACTGTTTAAACAGATAAAAATTTAGCTTAAAAAAAATGCGAAAAGCAGAGGAGGAGTTGATCAACGCTTTGAAGCGTCTGAAGCAGGCGGGTGATGAGCGCGTGGGAGTCACCATTGTGAAGGATGCATTCACTGAAGATGCTCTTTTGGCAGCGAGTGCAGAAGCGAAAAGGGCATATGAAGTTGACGTGAAGCCTCAGTTACCATCACAAGAGTGGCCTACAGGTATCATTGGCAACAAGAACTTTGGTTATCTCATTGCCCAGCCAGAAGAAAAGTCTGAAGTGCCACGCCTAACTCTTTCTTCCGACATGACCTTTGCAGTGGCCATGGGATCTGCATACAGAGCAAACATTGCGCTCATGGCTCACCCTTCCTCATCAAAAGCAAGGGAGCTGCTTCTGCGAAACGGAGCGAGGCGAGTTGTTTCGCAAGACTTTTGCAAGCTCTACAGAGGTGATCTAACGCCTCCACACGTTGACCTCTATTCGCAGGACGAAGGTCGCATTCAAGCCATGGGTATTGGACTCAACGAGGGGAGTGTGAGGCTCTGCTATTTGGCCTTTAGCAATGTGCCCGAGGTTAGAGCTTTGATTACTAGAGTTATTGGGCACGATCTCTATGCGAAAAACAAGGGCTATCAGGCAGTCCGTCCCAACAAGGCAGAGGAGCTAGTCGAGTGCTTTAGGCGGGCCGATTGCATTCTCTATGGCAGCCCCCGCGATCTAGTCATATGGGAGTCTGGAGTGATTCATCTTGAGATGCAGCTCAAGAGAGATGGATCTCTTGTGATTAGAAACGACAAGACGACCACAACAGAGCGCTTCATTGTGGGTGTGCACGAGCTAAAGGAGGGGCATTTCAGCGATCGCGATCTGATTGAAATTTCCTACGCAGCCGACCACGGCTTTATTTTTCACCCTTATGGAAACTTTAACGCCGAGGGCACGCCAGCGGCGCTAAATTCTTTTCACAAGAAGCGCACTCAATATTTGAAGCCTCGTCAGCGCAGCAATGACGAAAAGGCGAGGTTCGCACAAGTTCAGGAAGCCATTACGCAAAAAGCTCCAGTAGACGAGTGGCTCTCGAATTTGTCGCCCGAGAAAAAATTGTGCTTTGGAATAAAAGAGTAGGAAGGGGGCTCTATGTCTGAAACACTTTACATTTCTTGTGACGTTGAAACACTTGGAGGCAATCCTTTTGAGAATTATGTCTTTAACTGGGGCTTTTGCGCAAAGACTGGCAAAGGAAAGCTTGTAGGCGAGCTTTCAGTGAACATGTCTGCGCCTCATGGGCACGTAGCAAATGAAGAAACTCTCAAGTGGTTTCAGCAAGAAAACTCGCAAGTGTGGGAGGAATGCACAAGGGACCCCAAGACACCAGAAGAAGGCATGAAAATTATTCAAGCTTGGTTTGCTCAAGTGACCAAAGGGTATCGCCCTCTTTTGGTGTTCTACCCAACCATTTTTGATGGGACCATGCTCTACAACTATTGGTTCCGTTACCTTGGTCACCCGTCAGGTGGAAAGGGACCAGGCTTTACAGCGATTGACATTAGGTCTTTTGCAAGCGGAAAGCTAGGGCTCTCATACTTTGATTGCTCTAAAGAAAAAGAGCTCAAACGCTTTATGCCAAAGGATCTTCCGCACACTCACTCTGGACTTGACGATGCGCGTGAGCAGCTCGAACTTTTCCTCAACATTTTGAACTTTAAAGAGTGAGAAGATTTTTTTTTTCATTTTGCAAGCCCCAATATGTTTTTTGTGTCTAGCGAAGTGAAAAACTCTTTCAGAACTTTTTCTGGAAGGTAGCCACGATAAATATCCTGCGGCAGTGAGTGATCCAAGTCATATTTGAAGCGGTCGGGCACAAGCGAGTTGGGCGACTTGTCTGGGTTCTCAATTCCCTTTTTGTTGCACTCTAGAATTTGCTCTGCGCGCAAAAATGTGCGAAAGGCAAGGTAGTCGTGAACATCCTTCAAAAAGTTTTGCCGCTTACCCTCGATAATGTTTGCGAGGGAAGGTCTCTCATTTGGCGTCAAAACCTGAGATAGTGTGATTGTGTCGCCATATGGTAGCACCAAAAGAGAGTAGAGATAAAACTCAATGTTCCAAATGTGCTGCATCGAGTAGTTCTCCAACAAGTCAATAAACTCTTGCCGGACACTTTTCCATCCAACCATTTTGGCCTTTTCAAAGAGAAACCCGAGGTCAAAAGGAAGCTTGTCGCTAATTTGCTTTAGCTGCACGTCAAAGTCAGCCGCGCACTTGTCCAAGTAGGTCTTTGTGACTGAATTATGAAAGGGGAACATGCCATTCATGCAAGCAAAGCGAAGCTGATCGAGAAGGAAAACAGAATGAGCCCATGATTGATATCGACGAGAGAAAGGCTTTTCTTGTGCAGCGACCTTTTTTTTGCCCTTGACTTCCACATATTTGTTCATAATGAGCGAAACCAAAGGAGAGCCGTGCACAATCATGGGCATACACACGTGGCCAAAGACATTTCGCTTTTCCTTTTCCTCGAGTTCTTGCCACCCTCGCAATCCAAGCATGACTTGAGGAGGTATGCTGGCCAAATTTTTTGGAATGAGCTTTTCTGGAAAGCGAAAGTAAGCACCAGAAGCATCCTTGAGCTCAATTGTTGGCGTTGGAGGTGGGTACTCGCGCAAAACCCAAGATACAGCTCCCAAATCCTCATCGTCTTGCTCTTTCTCTTCCTCTTGCTCTTCTTCTTCTTCTTCATCATCTTCTTCCATTGGAGCAGGCTGACCATCATCATATTGGCCGCCTTTCAAGGCTTCTTCAATAGTGAATGCTCCAATTTCAAAAATACTCATTCAAAGCCCCTCTTTCTTTTATCTCAAATCTTCAATGTCAATGAGCCTTTCGGCAATAATTTCATGTGGCCCAATCACATTGGCTTTCCCGCAGCATTTTTGCTTGCATTGCCTCTTGTCGCCAGAGAGCTCTTGAGCAAACGGGCAAACTAGCTTGTCCTCGTTTCCCTTCATTGTGGCTGAAATAATGTTGCCACAGTTGTGCACTTTTTCCGCTCCAATCTTGTCGGCATACTCTACTGCCGTTTTGACGCTAAAGCGCTGGGCGAGCGTTTCGTATGGCGTCTTGGGACATGCTTCGTTCCAATCGTCAAAGAACTTTTCAATGAGCTCTTTTGTCCATCCGGCTGCGCGCAAAATTTGCACAATGTAGGTGCGAATGGCATGCCAAGGAAACCTTCCTTGAGCAAGATACACATTTGAAATGCAAGGCGGAAGCAAACGCAAAAGCGCAAGGAAGGATTGCTTAATATTTTTTGGCGAGAAGCGATCCATGGGCAGCTTTTTGGCTTGCACCAATAAAGGCGGGTTTTTTCGCTTTTGCTTCCACTCTCTCACTTTCCAGTATTGCACAAAATTCTCCTTGGCGTTGCGTATCCATCGCTCTAGCCAAGGGTCTTCAAATTTCCCTTTTCTGCGTGAAGCAGCTACCTGCGCATAAGATTCAAAAGTATGCCACAACCACAAGTGAATGCATGTGTAGGGAACATGCAAAATGCCTCCCTCATAAATGGGCATGCTCAGGGCCAAGTCTTGTGGCATGTCCCACATGGGCACTTTCCAATAAAAAGTTGGGCGCTTGCATGTTGGGAAGTTTGCGGCAAACCACACATGATCCCTGCGAGACTCTTCATCTGCGCTAGTGAGAGAAGAATCACCCAAAAGCCACTCTTGCTGCTCATTATGCTTGAAAAGCCCAATCATGAGCTCTTCGCTTTGCAAAAAGGGAGTGATTAGCTGGAAAAAAATTTTCTTTTCGCCGCTGAGACGCATATGCTCATAAGCATTGCGCAGCTCGTGACTCTCCTTTTCCAACAAGTCTCCAACCAAGGAGGCAAGCCATATGGCGCAGGGAGGCGGAGGAGTAGGAGCAGTTAATTCCTCTTCTTCATCGAGCTTGAAGAGTTGAATCATATGCTTGCAAAAGTCTTCGTATTCGCAATTCTCAAAAAGACTCATGCTGCCAAAAATGTTTGCCCAGCGAAACAAAGGAGGAGGCTGCGCTGACTTGTTTTCATCTTCAAGTTCAGTCAATCTCGTTGTTCTTTTCCACAAAAGCGCGCTCGCAGGAACCTTTCCTCCATGCTTGTAATAGGCTTCTTCAAAAGTGACCGTGCCATAAATGTCAATCCCATCGTTAACGCAATAAATGACAATCAGACGAGTCTCCCACGGCGAAAGCTCTGCGAGAGGAATCTTTATGATGCTCTCATCTGGATCGTTCACCTCCCAAAAGAGAACCTCTTCAAAAGGAGCAATGGGAATGTCAGTCACATCCTTTGGGTTTTCTGCGTAATACCATTGGCGCAAAGTGACATCTGCATCCATGTGCACATTTTCAAGACGAGCCCACCTCCTCATTCAAAAATAAAAATTTTTAGTATTTCATTTCTGCCGTCACATCTACTGTTATTCTCTGCGGAACAATAAAGTCAAATTCCCTTGAGGAAACGCTTTGCTGCGTGCGAAACGTGCGCGTTGTCTCATTGTGAAGACCATAATACAAAAAGCCCCTCACAGATGGTTCAAGCGGACCTTTGAACAAAAATGCCGAGGTCTGGTTTTGAACAGGAAGGCAAATGCTTGCAAAACCATTGTGAGACGTTAAGCAAAAGATCATTGGGGTTAAATAGTATGGGATTCCAGGCGGTCCGGTTAGTTGCACAAGCAACGCAGCAAGTCTATGTGGCAAGGGAGGTAAGACACGGACTGCATCAGAATAACACATTAGCTCATGTTTCTCACCATATGTCTTTGGCAAGCAGTAAGGGGAAGAGTTGGCGCAATCGTATGAAAAAATGCCGCCCAAAACAAGCAAAAACATTTTTTTTTCTTGAAAAACAAAAGAAAAGTAAATAACCCCACCACCAAGCTCAAAGTAAATTCAGCTAATTGACAAAAAATATCGAAAACCTGATTGTCAATAAAACGATAGCTAAAATGCGAAAAAAATCAAATAACTTGGTCAACGTTGAGCGAGTTATGGAAAAACAAAAGAAAACAAAAGGAATTATTTTTTCTTTTTGTTTTGGCCATTGAAAAAAATAAATAAATACCCCACCCCCAACCTCAACGTAAATTCGGCTTTTCGACAAAAAGTATCGAAAACCCGATTTATCAACTAAATAAGGGCTTAAATGCA
>CAYXKP010000119.1:0-14473 GCA_964465695.1 uncultured Nitrospira sp. | reverse complement strand
GTATAAGGATGTGGGTTCACCTCTCAGGAAGATGAGCGCGGATGAAAGAAGTTTGTTGCAAGCCGTGATGGATGACGTCCACAAGCAGTTTATCGAAGCGGTGGCGGAAGGCCGATCGCTCGAACCTCGGGCTGCCCAAGCGCTGGCCGACGGCCGGATTTTTACCGGACGCCAGGCC
The DNA here is from genome assembly GCA_964465695.1 of uncultured Nitrospira sp. Taxonomy (GTDB): domain Bacteria; phylum Nitrospirota; class Nitrospiria; order Nitrospirales; family Nitrospiraceae; genus Nitrospira_D. The sequence continues at coordinate 14,295 of CAYXKP010000119.1, read as the reverse complement.
AAAGAAGCGAAGCTGGTCGACGAACTCGGCGACTTGGAAGATGCCATTCAATTGGCCGCGGAAGTGGTCGGGATCGAAGGAGAGCCGAAGGTGATCGAACCGCGCCGCCGCTTTTCCCTTCGTGAAATTCTTGACTCGAAACTCAGCCTGATGTTTCCGAAGTTGGATATGCACCCGGGCGTGAGCTTCAAATACTTGATGGCCTTCTAGTGTGACCATGAAGGTGTGGCGGTTATCGCGACGAAGGGGGAGTCGATATGACCAAGGCGCAGATCATCGAAAAAGTTTCTGAGCAAGTCACTACCTTGACGAAACGACAGGCAGAAGTGGTCGTCAACACCATTTTCGATTGTGTCAGGGATTCACTGCGAAACGGCGATAAAACGGAGATTCGCGGCTTCGGCAGCTTTCGGTTGCGTGCTCGTCGGATGAAGGAGGGGCGGAATCCAAAGACCGGCGAGACGGTGGCGGTACCGGCTAAACGGGTCCCCTTTTTCAAAGCCGGCAAAGAGCTGAAGGAATTGCTCAATCAATAGCGAGTTGGCAGGGCCAAATGTCGGCACCGCATTCCCCGCATACAACGGAAATTCACTGGACCGATGGTGCACTCAAACGCATGGAGCGCGCGCCGATATTCCTGCGCGGCATGGTCCGTCGTTTGGCTGAAAAGAAAGCGCGTGAATTAGGATACGAAGAGATCACCGAGGCTATTCTCGAACAATTTAAGGGACAGATGATGGGACGGATGGGCGGTGATGCCGCCATGGCCACTGCCGCCGAAGACATGGCCAATGGTCGTCTTCCCTGGACTGCTGCCGCCAAAGAGCGGTTGGATACAGTGCCCGAATTCATGCGAGGGATGATCAAGCAAATCGCGGAGGAAATCGCAAAGGAACGAGGGCATCTCGAAGTGAACGTCGAGTTGTTCGAAAAAGTCGAAGCGCTCGGTGACTTCCACGAGGAGGGAGGACCACCGATGGAGTGGACCGAGGAAGCCTTGGCGCTGCTTCACGATAAGGTAAAGCAATCGCCGGCCATCGCGCTGGAATTCGTGACCGATATGTTGAAGCGAGACGCGGAAGATCTCGCCAGGATCAAAAAAATGGTCCGCATCGATGCGTCGGTTCTGCAGGATCTATGGGAAGTGCCTCAGGAGCGAATCGCCTGGACGGACGAGGCTTGGAAGCGGCTTCAGACAAGTCCGGATTTCGTGCGTAGCGGGATCAGAAAAGCAGCCGAACGTCGAGCCCGCAAGCTGGGGTTGAATGAAATCGATTCCGACCATTTGACCACGTTTCGGAACCAGGCGATGATGAAAGCCGTCAAACGTATCCGCTCATTCGGTTATCAGGAATTGACCTTTGATGCTTTTGATACCGCCCTCCAGAAAACCAAGCGTCTGCAGGGTAATGAGCAGGCTGAGAAGCGTCTTCAGGAAATCCGGGGACACTTTGCCGATCCCTCGACGAAGAAGCCTGAAGGCGGGACCTTGGGAGCCGAGCTCATGGATCGTTTCCGAAGGTATCTTAAAGGCGAAGGAACACTCTAGCTGCCAGAAGCTCTTTCCTATCGATTTTTACGTGTTGTCCGAAAACCTGTTGTTCAGCCGCAGCGAAACTTTTCTTTAGTGGGCTTCCAACTGTTGGGGCCAGAATTTGTGCCGGATTTGGGGGAGTGGTTCGTTGTCGAAATTAGGGATGTCGTACAGACAGCGATCAATTGTCGCGACTTCGTCTTCGGTCAATGGTAACGTCACTTTTTTCTTCCAGAACTGATCCAGCGTAAAATAATCCGCCGACTGCGGCTTCTGCGCCAACAACTCCTGCATTTTTTTGAAGCCCGGCGTATCGACGCCAGGGATACGTCCCTTGTTTCGATCATGACACCAGGTAAGCACTTCGGCAATTCCGTACATCGTAATATCAACATTGACTATCTTGTTCATGACCCTCCTCCTAAAAGCGACGCTGCATCATAACGTAAGCTGAAGGAGAAATTCAAAGGGAGATGAAGCGCTTCGCACATTGCGAGAGGGAAGACCGCCTCTGTATACTGGGCCTTCTGATTCCACCATATAGGCCCATTGGTCCCGCAGCTTGTGGTGTCGGAGACGGTGTGAAGGTTCCTCTCGATAGAAAATCGCACGTGGCCAGACTGCTTTGCTCCCTGCTATGGCTGTCTCTCCTCATCGGTCACGGGCTGTGGGCCTGTTCCAAGAGTGACCCTTATAATCCACCTGACCCATTCTATTATTTTGCCAGCTACAAGGTCGGCAAGAATCCGACCACCATAACCACCGAAGATCTTAATCATGACTCATTCACCGACCTCGTCACCACCAATATTGCGAGTAATACCCTCTCGATCTTGCTAGGGAATGGCGACGGGACATTCAGAGACCAGGTCCAGCTTCATGTATGTCAGGAACCCCGCTCTCTCGTGATGAGCGACTTCAATCACGACCGACATGCCGATGTGGCGCTCGCGTGCTCCGGTGGGGATGAGATCATGATCTTGCTCGGGCAGGGAAATGGAAAGTTTGAAGAGGGACCCCGTTATCCCGTGCATCGCGCACCGATTGCCCTGGCGGCCGACGATATCAACGGCGATCATCATACGGATCTGGTGGTCGCTCTGCGTAACGACAAGGTGAAAGTCTTTCTGGGGAATGGGACCGGCGAATTTCGACACGGAGCTCAGTACGAACATGGAGACACTCCGACGTCCGTTGCCTTATCGGATCTCAACGCGGATGGACAATTGGATTTGGTGGTGACCAATGGAGGGCCGATGTCGAATGCCGTTTCCATTTGGCTTGGAAACGGTGACGGATCTTTTCGTGAACCGAAAGACTATTCAACGGGTCGCCGACCTCTTGGCGTGAGTTTTGCCGACTTCAATAATGATCATCACAAGGATCTACTCGTCATCAACGGCGAACGGGATAGCTTCACGACGCTCCTGGGCAACGGCAACGCGACGTTCCGCCCGGGTAAAGATTCCGGAGCCGATGCCGGTCCCAATTTTGGGCTAGCGCGGGATTTCAATGGCGATCGGCTGGAGGATGTCGCGATCGTGAATCTTCAGTCCAACGATCTGTCAATTTTGTTCGGGAAAGGGGACGGCACCTTTCATTACCCGCCCAGAAATTATCGAACCAAGGCCGGCCCGTTCGCCCTTTCATCTTTTCATGTCACCACCTCCAGTCTGGAAGAACCCGGGCTGGCAATCGCCGACAACGGGAGCGGTAGTGTTTCAATCTTTCTTCACCGTGGACTCAAACCGATCGCGAAGTCGGAAGCCAGAGAGTAGCAGCGAGGGATCGCTGTCTATTCTTGACAGCCTGGAGGGCCTTCGCTAGAGTGGCCATGAATAAAGCAGCCAATATTTTTCAAGCATTACGATGGCGCTTCGATCCTTTGCATGGTGGTTCATGATTGGGGCTCTGATGACCCTGTCGGTTCTGATGGTCCAGGGTGGCGTTCGAGACCTATGGGAAGGGACACAACCCTCAGGGGGTACGAATGTTTTCGTGTATTTTGGTACGACTCTCATCGGCGGCGGCCTGCTTGCCGGGTGCGTCGCCCTCATCATGAATCGTTTGCGGTAATCGGAGAGAACGGGAAATGTATGCAGTGTCTCAAGTGCAAAGGGTTCATGCTGGTAGAACGCCACTACACCCTCGTCAACAGAAGGATATACGCGCGCTGCCTCAATTGCGGTTTCTGGATTGATCTGGCCGACCTCCTTCGCTTTTTCCATAAAGTTATTGATAGCGGGCGGAAAGGTGATAAAGTGCGTGAATCGTTCATATTCTAGAAGAGGCGGTTGTTTCTGGTGCAGAAAGAACCGATTCAGTCTAGTCGTCGTGCCTCGCTCCGGCGAAACGCTCTCTCCGACCTTGGCATAGTTACCTCCCTATTTTTTCTTTTTATCATCTGGTTGGATTCTCCCGCCTCGGCAAGAGACGTTCACCCTGGGAATGAGAGTATTCATGTCGTCAAATTATCCCCTCAGCTTCCGTGGAAGCGGATTCCAGCGCACAGTATTCTCCTAAAAGAATTGCGATCCGGCCGTATCCTATTCGAGCACGAGGTCGAGAAACGTCTGTCGCCCGCCAGTCTAACCAAGATCATGTCTGCGCTGATCGTTCTGGAGAAAGGTCGCTTGGATGATCTGGCCACAGTGAGCAGGAATGCGGCAAGAGCGCCCAAAACTCACCTACGGCTGAAGGTCGGGGAAGTGTTTCGCCTTGGCGATTTGCTCAAGGCAATGATGATGGTCTCGGCCAATGACGCGTGTCTGGCGGCGGTGGAACATGTCGGAGGTGATGAAGGGCAGTTTGTGACGCTGATGAACGCTAAGGCGGTAGCACTCGGTTTATCGGACACGCACTTCAGCAACGGGTGTGGTTTCGACGGTCCCGACCATTACTCCACAGCTGAAGACCTCGCGAAACTCAGTGAGGTGGCGATGCGAAATCCGGTATTCCGAGAACTGGTCAAAGAAGAACGCGAGATTATTACCCCTGTCAGCGGATATCGCGCCTATGTCCTGCATAACACGAATCGTTTACTGGGCCGCATTCCCGGTGTGGAAGGGGTAAAGACAGGATTCACCTCCAAAGCAGGCCGATGCTTGATCGCTAAAGTTTCGCAAAATGGTAACGATCTGCTTCTGGTGATCCTGAACTCGAATCGCCGGTGGAATACCGCGAAAAGCCTGATCGATTACGGGTTCCGTCTCACGAATACAATCCATTAGCCGCCTCTACTTTGCCGTCTGAAGCATTTCCACTCATCGAAGAAGGAAAGTGACGCCGCATCACTGCCTCGGCCTATCGGTCTGGGACGGCAATTCCGTTTGTTCGCTGGTGGAAAACTATCGGCGAAGATTCAGTTGCGATATTAGACGGCTTTCCCTAACTGTCTCATCTGCGCCCAACAACCAGTTTGAAAGGAAATTTTCAGCCCTTTGTCTGTCACCGTTATCGAGCGTGACACAATGTCTTGAATCGACTATCGTGGGACGGCGAACTCTATGTTGATGTCCTTACCAAGGTAATTCACCTGGAAACCTTGCTTGTCGTAGGCCATGACGGCTCCCATGACGTTCTCGTCACCATACTCCTCTTGGCCTAACATTTTTCGGATGTCTTCAGGGCTCTCGCTATTGAGGACGTTACGAAAAATACCTCTGGCTTTATACGCGAATCGATTATTGATAAAGAGGAGGTCGACCTTACCGTCCTGAATACGCACTCCGGCCATTGGGCCGGTCGGCTTTCGTTGATCGAGAAGGAAGATGAAGGCCGCTTCCTGCTCGACCTTGACCCCAGGGATCTTTTCGCTCACCAGCGTTTCGACGGCTTTGGATTCCGAGTCCCCGAGTTTGACACCGAACAGCGAGATGTCTGCACTGGAAATGGACTTTGTTTCCATGACCTCGCTCTTGCTTAATTCGTAAGGCTCGGCATGAACTGAGCCGAGCGTCAGGAGAATGCCTCCGAATAGGACAATGGTCATCCGCATCGTATTCTCTTTGGTCATGAGCTTACCGGTTCATTCTTGAAGGTTCGCGACTTCATCGGATGGGTGAATCAGAGTAGAACCTGAATAGGCTATAGCACATTGAAGTCAAGAGCTGCTAGACCGGGGTAGGAGCGAGATAAGGGCCGCAGGATAGAAACACTCCGTCGAATGGACAGGGGATCCCCGTATCACGACTGGGGCTCATCCCCCAACAGCATCGTCCCAAGTTCACGAAGTCGGTAAAAGTAGGCTTGGGACTCGGTGTCCAACGCTTCCGTGAGTTCATCGAGATCTCCCAAACAGTCTTTGACGATGGCAATCCGTTGGTCATCGAGGCCTTCGGAACTATCGAGATAGTAGACCACGCAGCCGCTAATGACCGTGTCGATCGTCATCAATTGTCCTTGATGTGGGCTCGAAAACCGAGGCCAACCGTCAGCACAATGTCGATTCCACGCTGTCGCAACTATGTTTCGATCCACGGGCTTCCTTTCCCTCTCCGCCATGTCGCAACCACGCGTTCACGGCGCCAGACGAACCGGTATTCAATAAAAAGTCTCTGGCGGCACGGCCTAGAGCAATCGCAGGATCACGGATATAATCCACGCTGAAGATGGGCTTGAGCAACTTGGTCGATTCCACTCATCAGAGCCGCCATGCGCATCGACACGCTGCGTTCGGTCGAAAAATGGAGCGTCCGCTGAAAAGCCGACGTGATGATGTCGTGCAGACGGTCCTGGATGTCTTTTGCGCTCCAGAAAAACCGCTGTAGGTCCTGCACCCATTCAAAGTATGAGACGATGACACCGCCGGAATTGGCGAGAATATCCGGGATGACGAAGATCCCCTTGTCCGAAAGTATACGATCGGCTTCCAGGGTCGTGGGACCATTCGCGCCTTCCGATAAAATCCGACACCTCAAAGAACTCGCATTCTTGCTTGTGATCTGTTCCGAGAGGGCGGCGGGTACGAGAACGGTACACTCCAGTCGCAGGAGGTCCTCATTAGTGATCGCATCCCCCAGCTTGGTGTCATGCAATGGTTGATTAGGATCGCGACGAAGCAACTCGATGATATCCAACCCCTTGGGGTTGTAGATTCCGCCATGGACGTCGCTCACGGCAATGACGCGTGCACCGTGTTGCTGTATGATGCGGGCGGTGTGCGAACCGACGTTTCCGAATCCCTGGATCGCCACGGTGGCATCTTCGATCGACAACTTGAGATGTCGAAGCATCTCTTGCGTCACATAGACGACGCCGCGTCCCGTCGCTTCTTCGCGGCCAAGGCTTCCGCCGATCGAAAGAGGCTTGCCGGTCACGACGCCTGGAACGGCAAAACCGACTTGCTGGCTGTACGTGTCCATTATCCATGCCATGATCTGAGCATCGGTCCCCACGTCAGGAGCCGGTACATCCTTGTCGGGACCAATCAGTGGAAAAATCTCCGCGGCGTATCGTCGTGTGAGCCGTTGTAACTCGGCGGAAGACAGTTGCTTCGGGGTGACTGCGACTCCGCCTTTTGCTCCTCCGTACGGCAAGCCGGCCAATGCGCATTTCCACGTCATCCACATCGCAAGAGCGGCCACCTCTCCTAGATTCACGTCGGGATGGTAACGGACGCCTCCTTTGGACGGACCACGCGATGAATCATGTTGAACGCGGTAACCGGTAAAGACCTCCACGTGCCCATCGTCCATCCGAACCGGAATGCTGACGACAAGAGACCGCTGGGGAAGTTTCAGACGCTCACGGAGGTCCGGGTCAAGTCCCATCACTTCCGCTGCCTGATCGAATTGCGCAACCGCCAGGCGAAAGGTTGGCGTATCAAGTTCCTGCATGGGGCTCCTTTACGCAAATACCAGCGGTTTCGTACGCTGATGTGCCACGCATTAATTGTCCTTGTAACGGAATACCGTTGCAAAAGTCTGTGCGAGTTCCTGTTTCACCAGGCCTACCGGCACCGGGGTTTGGCGCACTGCCGCCATAGATGTCACACGGCAATCAGGAAATCCACAGGGATGAATCCGTTGGAACGGTGTCAGATCCAGATCTACGTTTAAGGCGAATCCATGCAATGTCACGCCGCGCTCGATCCGTACGCCTAGAAATGCGATTTTCTGTGGCTCAGGAGTCATGATCCACACACCGGGTTGGCCCTCAATGCGGGAACCGGCGATCTTCCAACGATCAAGCGTGTGAATGACCACCTCTTCCAGTAACCAGACCAATTGCCTTGGGCCCGTCGCATACCGATCCAGCTTGAGCACGGGATAAACAACGACCTGTCCGGGGCCATGAAAGGTCACAGACCCACCGCGATTGACGTGCTGTAGTTCTGCACCATTTTCGCATAACGCCGATTCACTGCCTCCCCAATGTGAAAGTCTGGTCCTGCGTCCGAGCGTATAGACCGGTAAATGTTCAAGAATAAGAAGAGTATCCGGTTGGAGATCCATGACACGCTCCGCATGCAAGCGAGACTGCATTGCCCACGCGGTGAGATAGGGGATTGGTTCTGAAAAGATGCGAACTGCCGCGGCATGAGGCGAGAGAGGTTCGAAGCGTGGAGACGTGACGGCATTCACATTGATCACGGGATTACACGCTACAAAAGAGATCTCCATCCCCGAGGATGGCGATCTGTCCACCGCTGGTCAGTCCAAGAACGAGGTGGCCGGAAGAATAGAACAGGCTCCGCATGGCTTCGTTATTATTCTTGCATAACTCACCATGCGGAGGAAAGCCGAGCTGAGCTGTCTGGAAACCCCGTGAACGGAACCTATTTGATGGCCGCGAACAGCTCCTTGATCTCAGGGGTTTTCAGCTTCTTGAGCGCCTTCGCCTCAATCTGGCGGATACGCTCCCGCGTGACGGACAAGCTTTGGCCCACCTGCTCCAGGGTGCTGGCTTCATCATAGCCGATCCCGAAGCGCAGCCTGATGACGGTTTGCTCGCGAGGCGTGAGGGTGCTCAAGATACGGTCCAGTTGTTCCGTCAGTTCACTTCGATGGACGTGAGCGTCGGGCGGAACGGCCTGCTGGTCTGGAATCATATCCCCAAACTGCGTATCTCCGTCACCGATGGGAGTTTCCAAGGCCATCGGTTCTTGAAAAGCGAGCACGGTCTCACGGAGCCGCTCCGGTCTCATGCGCAGTACGTGGGCGATCTCTTCCAAACGGGCGGGACGTCCAAACTGTTGACCGAGCCTCCGCATCACACGGAGAATTCGATGCGAAGCTTCGGTTTGGTGGACCGGGATACGAATCGTTCTCGATTGATCCGCTAGCGCACGAGTAATGCCCTGTCGAATCCACCAGGTGGCGTAGGTGCTGAACTTGAATCCCTTTCGATATTGATATCGCTCAGCCGCCTTCATCAGACCGATGTTTCCTTCTTGTACGAGATCCAATAAAGTGAGGCCCCGCCCGGTGTAATGCTTCGCCACGTCCACCACCAAACGAAGATTGCACCGCACAAGCTCATCTTTGCCCTGTTCCAAGATAACCCTCGCGGCTCGTATTTCGTCGAGCGATGCTTTGAGTGTCTTCACTGTGCCGGCGGCAGGTCTGGAGTCCGCATCTATTGGATCAATGGCCGCGCACAGAGCCTTTTCGGCATTGTCTAGTGCCGTAGCCGACAGCCCGCTCAATCGTTTGACCATCTGGAGCACTTTCACACTCTCTACGAGAGCGGCCGTCCGTTTGCACTTGAACATGGCTCTTGCGGCTTGATGCAGAGCAGTCCGAATGCGCCTGGTTCCGTGGTCCACACGCTTGGCAATCGCGGTTTCTTCTTCACGAGTCAACAGTCCCCGTTCGCCGAATGATCGAAAATATAAGGCCTCCAGAAGAAACGGGCTGGCGCCACGACTCGTACGCATCACCGGCGGCGCCTTGTCTTCAGGGCCTGATTCTCCTGCTTCGGCACGGCTAATCATTCCCAGCATGCCGCTGGCTTTGGCATCATCGGCATCGACATCCGGGACGAAGGTATTCCGTATTTCCATCTCGTCGGAGAGTCCTTCTTTCATTGTGTCACCTCTGGTTGAACGTCCTCTACCATAGTTTGAGCCTTATTCCGTGCAAAAGATTCAACCGAGCCGTTATCTCTACCGCTTATAGGTAGCAAAATGGATGCTGGATTGAAGATAAGAAACGCCACCTGTGATCCGCTGGAAATACCAGGAAGATTAGACCGAGCTAATGAGAGGAGCTGTCGCACTTATGCGGCAGGCCTGTAAGATCGGTGCGACGATAAGACTGAATTGCCTCACTATTTCGGGAACAATCCTTTTATGAATGGCGCTAGAGTGTCGACCGGAATCGGGAAGATGGTCGTTGAGTTCTTTTCGGCCGCGATCTCGACGAGAGTCTGAAGATACCGAAGCTGAAGAGCTGCGGGGTTCTGGCTGATGACATTGGCCGCTTCCGCGAGTTTCTGCGCCGCTTGAAATTCGCCTTCAGCATGAATGATTTTTGCCCGGCGCTCGCGCTCAGCTTCCGCTTGGCGGGCTATCGCACGTTGCATGTCTTGAGGGATGTCCACGTTCTTCACTTCCACGGCAGCCACTTTGACTCCCCATGGCTCGGTCTGCTGATCGATGATCCGCTGGAGTTCGGCATTGATATCATCGCGCTTTGAGAGCAGGTCATCAAGCTGACTCTGGCCCAGCACGCTGCGCAGGGTCGTTTGGGCCACCTGCGAGGTGGAATACAGATAATCCTGGACCGCCAGCACGGCCCGCTGAGGGTCAACCACCCTCAAAAAAATGACGGCGTTCACTTTTACGGAAATATTGTCCCGCGTGATGACATCCTGGGATGGGACTTCCATCGTCACAGTTTGGAGATTGACGCGCACCATTTGTTGAAGGACCGGGACGACCAACCGAATGCCGGGTCCTTTCACCGTCTGAAACTTGCCCAGCACAAATACCACCAGGCGTTCGTATTCCATGACGCGTTTGAAGCTCGCATAAAGCACGAGGCCCAGTAGGACTAACGGCATGAGCAATGACATAACGGCTCCTTGTTTTTGGTCGCCTTACTTGTGAGCAGGGGCCACTTTCACCGTCAATCCCTCGACCGACATCACCTCAGCGGCTTCTCCCTGGCGAATTGGGGTGTGGCTGATCGCCTCCCAGATCTCACCCTGGACCGTAATCTGACCGCGCGGATTGAGATCCGTCTTGGCAATCCCAATTGAACCGATCATCCCCTCGACGCCGGTGACTGGCCTGCCGCGGTTGCTCTTGAAGGCGGTCCACGCAATGATTCCGATGAGGCCGCCGATCGTCATGACAGTCGGCAATAAAAAAGATAGAGATACTTGTAGAAAAGGGGCGTCACTCTTGATGAGTAACAGACCGCCTAACGTCATAGCAGCCAATCCTCCAAGCGCGAGCAGTCCATAGCTAGTGACCGAAATTTCAAGCAGGAGAAAGACGACGCCTAGGATGACAAGGAGCACGCCTGCATAGTTTACAGGGAGCGACTGAAGCGAATAGAAGGCCAAAATCAGACTGATGGCGCCGATGATACCGGGCAGGATGGCGCCGGGGCTGTAGAGTTCGGCCATAATACCAATCGTTCCGATGGACATCAGCAGATAGGCGATGTTGGGGTCACTCAAGATCTTGAGCAATTCCAGACGAGTCCCCATGGGGAATTCGCGGAGAGTGGCGGTCTCACTTGAAAACGTGATCGACCCATGATGGAGGGCAATCTTCTTTCCTTGCAGGTGTTTCAGCAGCGCAGGGATGTCCTCAGCAATCACGTCGATGATTTTGAGTTTTAAAGCTTCCTGTTCTGTCGCGGAGACACTCTTTCGAACGGCATCTTCCGCCCAAGAAACATTCCGTCCATGCTGTTCAGCGAGGCTTTTGAGGTACGCCACCGCGTCATTTTCCACCTTTTCCTTCATGGTGTTGTCCATTTCACCGCCCCCCATTGCGACCGGGTGTGCCGCTCCTATATTGGTGCCGGGTGCCATGGCGGCGACATGGGCCGCCATCGTGATAAAGACGCCTGCAGAGGCAGCACGGCCCCCGGAGGGGGCGACGAATACGATCACCGGGATAGGGGAGGCGGTCATATCCTTGATCATCAGGCGCATGGAGGTGTCCAATCCTCCAGGAGTATCGAGTTTGAAAATGAGAGCCTGAGCTCCCGATGACTGAGCAAGCGCCAAGGCGTCGTGAAGATATTCAGCGGCAACAGGGTTGATGACACCCTCGTAGCTTGCGACGATAATGTCCTCGGCGAGAGCGGGACGGATCGGGAGGATCAAGCACAGGGCTAACCCCGGTCCTACAATCGCCGCTATGAGGACACGGCTCAGCATCATTCCCGTCTTTTGGCCACCCGAAGGCATCATGAAAATGTCAATGATGCGAAGATCTTACGAGCCCCCTGTTACCCTGTCAAGGAAGGCCGCTTGGTTGCAAACTATGAAACGAACCACCTAGAATGCGCCATGTCTCGCTTCTGCGATGGTGAACGTATTCACCTCGTCGATCAAAAACGACGACAGTATGCCCTCACGCTGAAAGCGGGGGAGACGTATCAGTTCAGTGGGCAGAAAATCGCACATGATGAACTGATCGGCCGTCCCGACGGATCCATGGTAACACTGTCCGGTGGCAAAAAGATGGTGGCACTCCGACCGACCTTCGGTGACTATGTGCTCAAGATGCCTCGAGGGGCTCAGGTCTTGTACCCTAAGGATCTCGCCATCATACCGATGTGGGCCGATATCTATCCGGGAGCTCGAGTCTTCGAAGCAGGAACCGGCTCAGGGGCCTTGACCATGGCCCTATTGCGTGCAGTGGGGACCGGCGGACTGGTGGTGACGTATGAGGTCAGGGAAGACTTTGCGCGGACGGCGAAGACCAACATTGCTCGTTCTTTGAATCCGACGAACCTGATCTGTTTCAGGAAAGATGCCTACACCGGGATCGCCCTCCTGGACGACCAAGTGCCTTTCGATCGTGTGGTGCTTGACTTACCGGAACCATGGCAGGTCGTACCGCATGCGGCTAAAGCACTTCGGTCCGGCGGGATCTATCTCAGTTTTGTTCCCACAGTACCTCAAATCATGCAAACGGTGGAGGCGCTTGAACGCACAGCGGTGTTTGGAATGATTGAAACGTTTGAGACGTTGTTGAGAACCTGGTCTGTGCAGGGGAGGAGTGTGCGGCCTGATCATCGCATGGTGGCCCATTCCGGATTCATCACAGTGGCTCGCAAGGTGGATCCTGGACTTTTTGGACCGGTGCCTGAGCACGGAGTTCCTTCCAATGGGGACCAAGAAGGTCAATCCGATGAAGCCGAAGAGGGACTGAGCCCATGAATAGGTTGGAAGGCAAGGTGGCCGTCGTGACGGGGGGCAATGCCGGGATCGGCGAAGCGATCGCGAAACGTTTTACTGAGGAAGGAGCATCGGTTGTCATCACGGGACGTCGGCAACAGGAATTGGATCGTGTGGCCAATTTTATTAGACTCAATAAGGGAAAGGTACTCGGGGTCGCCGGTTCAGTGACGGATGAAGCTCATGTGCAGGATATCGTCCGTCGGACCTTCGATAGTTTTGGTCGGATCGACGTTCTGGTCAACAATGCGGGGATCGGTGAGTTTGGAAAGCGGCTTCACGAGACCGATGACGCGATCTGGACGCGCGTGCTGGACGTCAATGTGACCGGGGTATTCCGCATGACACGGGCCGTCATCCCCCACATGCTGAGGCAAGGACGAGGCTCGATCATCAATATCTCGTCGATTGCCAGCTTAGTAGGTCTCTCGGGCTTAGCCGCGTATACGGCATCTAAAGGGGCGCTCGATGCCTTGACGCGTGCGCTGGCCGTCGAATATGCGAAGGAAGGAATTCGCTGCAATGTGGTGAATCCAGGCCTGATTAATACGCCTATGGCGGCGCCACTGATAGCCAACCCCGACATGCTCCAACCCATCCTTGACCAATATGCGATCCGTCGTCCAGGAACGCCGGAAGAAGTGGCGAATATGGTCCTCTATCTCGCCTCGGATGAAGCCGCCTGGGTTACGGGGGCCACCTTCCCTGTCGACGGGGGAATGACCGTTTATAAAGGGTAGCAGTTGCTATCGAGCGGTGACGACGACCTTTCTAGCCAGGATTAAGAATGGACATTGATGCTCGGACGCAGTTTTGCGGGGTGATCGGCAATCCGGTGGGCCATTCACTGTCGCCGGCCATTCACAATGCGGCGTTCCGCAAATTGGGGCTCAATTTTGTCTATCTCGCCTGGAAAGTGGAAACGATTGGTGATGCCGTCAAAGGGCTCCGCGCGCTGGGAAACTTTCGCGGAGCGAGTGTGACGATTCCTCACAAGGTGGCCGCCATGCCGTTTCTTGATCATGTGGAGATGACGGCTCAACGCATCGGCGCGATCAACACCATCGTGGCAGAAAAGGGCGAGCTCACGGGGTACAACACGGACGCGACAGGCGCCCTGAAGGCTTTGAAGGAAGGCGGAGCTGAGCTACAGGACCGACACATCGTTGTCCTCGGTTCCGGAGGCGCTGCTCGAGCGATCGCCTTCGCATTGGCAGTTGAATCCGGCGCGGGGAAATTGATATTGCTGGGAATTGACGACCGTGAACGGATCAGTTTGGCTCAGGACATTCGTTCCCAGGCACCATTGACGGTTGAGGACTTTCATCTTAATGAAACCACCCTTCGTCGGGTCCTTTCAGACGCGCACGTGCTGATTCATTGCACCCCCGTCG
>CAYXKP010000118.1:0-14540 GCA_964465695.1 uncultured Nitrospira sp. | reverse complement strand
CCGCAACCGGCATTGATGTTCATCCCGTCCGGTTTATTGCCGATAACTTCAACCGAGGCACCCAACTCCCTAAGAACCATTGGGGCCACTTTGTAGGCCGCGCCATTCGCACAATCGACGACCAGCTTGATTCCTTGAAAATCCAAGTCCTTTGGCAACGACCGTTTTACAAATTCGATATAGCGCCCTTCTGCATCATCAATGCGGTAAGCCTTGCCGATAAGGTCTGCCGTCGGCCGAAGATGACTGATTTCATCAGAGACGATCAGCTCTTCAATACGAGCTTCTACTTCATCGGGGAGCTTGAACCCATCGCTGGAGAAGAACTTAATTCCGTTGTCCTGGTAAGGATTGTGAGACGCCGAAATGACCACCCCTGCATCCGCCCGTAAGCTTCTGGTCAGGAACGCGATCGCCGGTGTCGGCATCGGTCCGACCAACAGCACGTCCACCCCCATAGAGCAAATCCCTGCCATCAATGCAGATTCCAGCATATATCCGGAAACACGGGTATCTTTGCCGATGACGATCTGGTGACGTCCCGCTCGCCGCATAAAGATATGCGCGGCGGCTCTGCCCAGTTGCATCGCTATTTCACTGGTCATGGGATAGAGATTCGCGACCCCTCGGACGCCGTCGGTTCCAAATAGTTTACGCATCACAACTCCTGTCCCCTAGATGACCAGCGCAGACTCAACGCTGCAGCCATCTTGACTACATCGATCATCATGGCAACATCGTGGACACGGACGATGTGGGCTCCTCGATCGACCGCCAATGCGACCGCCGCCGCGGTCCCCCATTCCCGATGTTCAACAGGCCGGTCAACCACTTTGCCAATAAACGCCTTCCGGGACAGACCGACCAACAGAGGACGGTCCAGCGTCGTCAAGAACGGCAGCTGCCTCAGAAGTTCAAGATTATGGTGCACCAGCTTACCAAAACCGAAGCCTGGATCAAGAATGATGTTGGTTCGAGCAATCCCGGCGCGGAGAGCAGCCTGCAGACGCTCATCCAGAAAGTGACGTACCTCGCGAACCACGTCGGAATACCGCGGTGACTGTTGCATGCTCAGCGGGGATCCTTGCATATGCATGAGGATGATTCCCGCATCAGAGCGGGCAATGACCGCCGCCATTGCGGGATCCTGTCGCAAGGCACTCACATCATTGATAATCGAAGCTCCACAATCAAGGGCAACCTCTGCGACTCGCGACTTGGTGGTGTCAATTGAAATTGGAACCGGCACACGAGGTACCAAGCCTTTCACCAACGGAATAACGCGAGCCAATTCATCTTGTTCACTGACGGAATGGGCTCCAGGCCGGGTCGACTCTCCTCCGACATCGAGGATATCCGCCCCGTGCCCAACGAGTTCCAGCGCATGGTCGATGGCTCGTTCCGGCTCGGCATATCGACCTCCATCATAGAAAGAATCGGTCGTGACGTTCACGACTCCCATGACGAGGGGACGCCCGTGGCACTGAATTTCCCGCCCTCTGGCGGAAAACCAATGTTGCGTCTTTTCTGTCTTTGGGGACACTCGGTCCAACTATTACACCGGCGAAAGGAAGACTCAAGGCCGTCACGCCAGTTATTCCGGGAGAATCAAAAGCAGGACGGCCCATGAATGCAGCACTACAAGGACAACGGCTTCAACACGAACGAACCGTTGGCACAATTAGGCTGGAACTGTTTGAGAGGAGGATTGCAACAGAATCTGGTCAATTTCCGGTGCGTCGAGCACTTCTTTTTCAAGTAGCGCCTCCGCCAAAGCCTTCAAACTCGTCATTTGTTCGGTC
The DNA here is from genome assembly GCA_964465695.1 of uncultured Nitrospira sp. Lineage (GTDB taxonomy): Bacteria > Nitrospirota > Nitrospiria > Nitrospirales > Nitrospiraceae > Nitrospira_D. The sequence continues at coordinate 12,738 of CAYXKP010000118.1, read as the reverse complement.
AGCACACGTTTAGCGCGTTCATAATTTTCCGTGACGAAGCGCTTGATCTCCAAGTCAATTTCAAGCGCGACTTGATCGCTGACGTCTCGTTTAGTGGTAAAGTCTCGGCCGAGAAACACGGAATCTTCCTTTTGTCCAAAGGTCAAGGGACCTAACTTTTCGCTCATGCCCCATTCGCATACCATCTTGCGGGCAAGATCCGTCGCACGTTCAAGATCGTTGCCTGCCCCGGTTGTGACATGTTTGAATACAAGCTCTTCAGCGACACGTCCGCCCATCAGAATCGCCAAAGTATTGTAGAGGAACTCTTTTGAATAGTTGTGTCGGTCATCAGTGGGCAACTGCATCGTGACACCCAGTGCCCGACCACGGGGAATAATCGTCACCTTGTGGACAGGATCGGTTCCTGGAAGAAGCTTCGCCATCAACGCGTGGCCGGCTTCATGATATGCCGTCACACGTTTTTCTTCCTCGGTGAGGATCATGCTCTTACGCTCGGCACCCATCATCACCTTATCCTTGGCCATCTCAAAGTCGATGTTTTCCACTTCCTTCTTGTTCTGACGGGCCGCCCACAGCGCCGCTTCGTTCACGAGGTTTTCCAAATCCGCTCCCGAGAAGCCAGGCGTTCCTCTGGCGATCTTTTCCAGTTCCACATTCGCAGCTACGGGAACTTTTTTCGTATGGACCTTCAAGATTTCCGAACGACCTTTGAGGTCGGGACGATTGACTACCACCTGTCGATCAAAGCGCCCGGGTCTGAGTAAGGCCGGATCGAGCACATCGGGCCGATTGGTCGCTGCGACGAGAATAACTCCTTCTGTTGTATCGAAACCGTCCATTTCCACCAACAACTGATTGAGCGTTTGCTCCCGTTCGTCATGGCCACCACCGAGACCTGCGCCTCGTAGGCGGCCAACCGCATCGATTTCATCGATGAAAATAATGCAGGGGGCATGTTTCTTCCCCTGCTCGAATAGATCCCGCACCCGTGAAGCTCCGACGCCGACAAACATCTCTACAAAGTCAGATCCGCTGATGCTGAAAAACGGCACGCCGGCTTCTCCGGCAATAGCCTTTGCCAGGAGAGTCTTTCCTGTTCCAGGAGGGCCGACGACCAGTACGCCCTTAGGGATGCGTCCACCCAGTTTCTGAAACTTCCGAGGATCCTTTAAAAACTCAATGATTTCGAGGACTTCTTCCTTTGCTTCGTCGACACCGGCGACATCGGAGAACGTCACCTTTTTTCGTTCTTCCGTCAACATGCGGGCACGGCTCTTTCCGAAGGACAGGGCCTTGTTCCCCCCGATCTGCATCTGACGCATCAGGAAAAACCAGAGACCGAGGAAAAGGATAAACGGCCCCCACGTGACGAGGAACGTGATATACCAAGGACTCTCATCCGGTGGCTTCACCTCGATTTGAACATCTTTTTCACGAAGGACTTTGACGAGATCTGGGTAGTCCGCCGAATAGGTACGGATACGAGTCTTGTCCTTCAAAACCCCGCTGATGTGATTTCCTTTAATGATGACCTTTTCAAAATCACCCTTGTCGAGCTTTGCCATAAAATCGCTGAATATCACTTCTTCTTCAGGGGCGTGAGTCGGCACACTGAACAAATTGAAGAGGAGAATCATGAACAAGCCGACGACCACCCAGAAGAGCAAGTTCTTGACCCGGGAATTCATCCAGTTCTCCTTCGCGACAGCGTTGTACGCAACATATTCATAAATCGTGGTGATGTTAACACAGCCTTGCGCAACTTGACAACAGCTGGTTGGAAAACTCTACTCCTGTTGCTGACTCAGCTGATCGAGAACGGCGAGGTACGGAAGATTTCGGTACTGTTGTTGGTAATCAAGTCCGTAGCCCACGACGTACTGGTTCGGAATTCGGAACCCGATATACTGCAGCGGCACATTGACCACGCGGCGCTCCGGTTTACTCAATAAAGTACAGACCTTGATGCTTTTCGGCTTCTGCTTGGCCAACGCTTTTGTGAGATATTGAACCGTCAATCCCGAATCGACGATGTCTTCGATCAGCAACACATCTTTATCCTTGATGTCTTCGGTCAGCTCGGTCACCAGCTTGACTTTCCCGGACGTTTTCGACTGTGATCCGTAACTCGTCACGATGATGAAGTCCACCCGCACTGGAATTCGAATCGCTCGCGCCAAATCAGCAAAGAACGCATAGGCTCCCTTCAATACTCCGACGAGCACGAGGTCTTTGCCGGTATAGTCGGTACTGATCTGTCTTCCCAGTTCACGGATACGGCTCCGCATTTGCTCCTGGGTGACGATCGGGCGTCCGAACATGCGCTCCATCTACTCATCCCCTTCCCTTGGCGATACATTATCAGAAGTGAACACCAAACAGCGTTCCGTCTCGGCAGTGGGAACCCAGCGATCATCCTGCCGATAACCCACGACCCACAGAATTCCCTCGGGAGCCACTATCAGGGGAATCAGTGATCGGACCGCAGTCGGTATCTTCATATCTGTGAAAAAATCCTGCAGCTTCTTCGAATGTCCTCCCATACCGGACGGGTGGAACCGATCTCCCGGCAACCAGTTCCGTACCATCAGCGGTCGAGTCACCCGCTCGGCATCCACCAGTATCCGATTCTTCCCGAGCGGAGCAGAAATCTGATGACGTGCCAGCAGTTGTACCTGAAGTCGTTGACCCGTTCCAGACCATATGAGTTCCCCAGGTACGGATAAAAACTCATGACATCGACTGTGCGATTGCCTCGCATGGACGATCGTCCGCTTCTGCAGCGGAGCAAAAATCAACCGGCGATCATCAACAACGACGCGCCCGCCCTTCACATCAAGATTCGAACCGGGGCCCCTCTTCGAAGCCAGGCGAATGATTCGATCGACCGTGCGGATGCTTGGGGACCGACATCGGTCGTCATTCTGCCGAAAAAGGTTCCGGATACATCGCCGTTGGAAGGCATGCGGAAGGCCGAGAAAAAAACCGCGATCGATCGTCCAGCCTCCGGCAGATCCTCGCTTCACGGCAGACGAGGAAAGGGCGTTCACGTGATGATCCAGACAACGATCGTCTTCTCTGCAGATGTCCGCAAGCCTGCAGAGCGCATCGACGGCGGAGGGAACCAGCTGATTCAGGATCGGAATAACCTCTTTCCTCACTCGGTTCCGCAAATAATGCGCCTGGAAGTTGCTGGAGTCCTCACGAAACGGCAGTTCTGCCTTGCGAAGGTAGTCCAAGATCTCATGCCGCTTCGTTTCATATAAGGGCCGAACGATATTGTTCTCCCGAAATGCCGGCATGCCGGAAAGACCGGTGAGCCCTGCACCTCGAAGCATCCATAACAAAACGGTCTCCGCCTGATCGTCCGCCGTATGACCTACCGCGATACGGTGTGCCCCACACTTTTCTCGGATTTCCTGCATCACCCGATAACGGAGGTCACGGGCCTCAGCCTGGAGTGACGTCTTGCGCCGACCGGTTTGGAATCCGACCCGTCGTACATGAAGCGGCACTCCGAGCCTGTGGCAAAAATCCTCCACGAATTGTTGGTCCCCCTCGGACTCCGCCCCTCTCAATCCATAGTTGCAATGAACGGCGGTGACGGTCAGCTCCCAACTTGATCGGAGATGGTGCAGGATTGACAGCAGTGCGACGGAATCAGGACCGCCTGAGATGGCGACCACTATATGCTGCCCACGTTGAAAGAGGCTTCTGGATCGAACCGTTTGAACAACCCGATGCAACAGCGGGGGCCATGTCATTGTATTCAAGGATCCATTTACGGCCAAGCTTATCACCTGCGAATCGTTTCATGATGTCGACGAAGGATAATTCTGGCAGAATCCACGTCGGCCATGATTTGTCGGCTCAGAGCTCCTCCGCTATCAAACTGGGCATCGCCTCGGATACGAGAGATAAACTCAACAGTAAGCATTCTTCCGTACAATTCGTGCGTCCCGTCCAGGATGAATACTTCCAATCCTCGCTCACCCCCATCAAAGGTAGGTCTAGTACCGATATAGGCGACCGAATCATGCCGCTCCCCGTTCAATATCGCCACTGAAGCATAAATTCCGTCGGCAGGAGCCACACGGTCCGGAGGAAGTCGAAGATTAGCGGTGGGGCATCCTAAGGTTCGTCCCTTCCCCTCGCCGGGAGACACGACTCCACTCAGAGCATAGTGCCTGCCAAGCAAGCTAGCCGCTTGCTCCACATGTCCTGCAACAATGAGCTGTCTGATTCTCGTCGAGCTGACCACTCCTCCCTCGACCTGCACAGGAGGAATCGGATGGACGACGAAGCCGAATCGTTTGCCGAGCGAGATCAAATCGTCGATCTGTCCTGTTCGTTTGTGCCCAAAGACAAAGTGTTGTCCGACAAACACCTCTTTCAATCCCAGCCTTTTGGCAAGGACCCGCTCAGCGAACAGTTCCGGAGAAAGTGAAGCGAATGCTTGACTGAACTCCAGGAAAACGACTTCATCGATTCCGGCTTGTTCGAAACGAGCCCGTTTCTCTTCCACATCCGTCAAGAACCGCAGATCCACCTGAGGCGCAAGGATTTTCACGGGGTGAGGATCAAAGGTCAGGACGAGAGCCGTTCCCCGGGCGCGACGTGCCGTTTCAACCACCTGCTTCAAAAGCGCATGGTGACCAAGATGATGCCCGTCGAAATTCCCGATGGTCGCCACCGGATACGGCCGCACGACCTCGTCCGAATATCCGCGGGTGACTTTCATCGTCGATCTAACGAAGCTGTTTGGCGGCGTCTTTCGCAAAATACGACAGGATCAGATCGGCTCCAGCCCGTTTGATCGCCAACAGCGATTCCATCATGGCACGCGATTCATCGAGCCACCCCGCCCTCGCTGCAGCCTTCATCATACTGTACTCGCCGCTCACCTGATACGCCGCCAGTGGAAGCAACGTACGAGCACGAGCCATTGCAATGATGTCGAGGTAAGGCAGTGCCGGCTTGACCATGACGATATCGGCGCCTTCTTCGATATCGAGCTCGATCTCGCGCAGCGCTTCGCGCCCATTAGCCGGATCCATCTGATAGGACTGTCGGTCACCGAATTGAGGAGTGGAAAAGGCCGCGTCGCGAAACGGCGCATAGAAACAGGAGGAGAATTTGGCGGCATAGGCCAGGATCGGCAGATCAGAAAACCCGGAGCGATCCAATTCGCGTCTGATCGCAGCGACACGACCATCCATCATATCCGACGGGGCGACCATGTCCGCTCCTGCTTCGGCGTGAGTACGAGCCATGGTCGTGAGACATTCAAGCGTCTCATCGTTGAGGATTCTTCCATCTTTGACGATTCCGCAATGTCCGTGGTGAGTATACTCGTCGATACAGACATCCGTGATCACCAACAATCCCGGCACGTGTTGTTTGACGGCTCTGACCGCCCGCTGCACAATGCCGTTCGGATCCAATCCGGAGCTACCCCGCTCGTCTTTGTACGCCGGAATGCCGAATAGAATGATGGCTGGAATACCTAGGTCCTGAGCCTCTCCTGCTTCTTTGACCAACAGATCGATGGAAAGTCGAAATTGGCCCGGCATCGACGCGATCTCTTCACGGCGATCCCGGCCCTCGACTACAAACATCGGATAGATCAAATCCGACGAGGACAGCCTGGTTTCCCGTACCATCCGCCGTAAGGACTCATGTTGCCGCAGGCGGCGCAGCCGCTGGATTGGAAACCCCATTGCTCCACCTTTACTTTCGCGGCAGATTCGTCAAGAACACGACGAGGTCGCGAACCGAAATGATACCCACCAACTTCCCGTCACGCGTGACTCCCAAGTGCCTGAGATGGGACTGCGCCATGAGGTCGTTCGCGTCCAGCAACGTCTTGCTCTCTTCGATCGTCATGATGGGAGCCGACATGATCTGCTCGACCGTCGTCTTGGTGGCATCCGCCCCGGCGGCAACCACCCGGCGCATCATATCCGTGTCCGTAATGATCCCGATGATTTCGCGGTCGTTGGTGACGAACAAACTGCCGATTCCACGATCACGCATGATGCGGGCCGCCGTCTGGGTATCCGTATCGCGAGGCACCGTCACGAATTTTTCTCGCGGAATCATGAAGGACTTTACAGGAACCATCTCAATCCTCCCTCCTTTATATTGAAGGCCATAAGGACATCTCGCGTGCTGTCGTCACTGCAGAGCTCCCGCGGCAACCGTCCGACGGCTTCCATAATAGCGTGCGATTGCATCTACCAGCGCGGGAATCGTATTTTCACTCGGCATGATCGAAACCGTCAAACCATATTCTTCCACCGTTTTAGCCGTAATGGGTCCGATGCAAGCGATCATAACGGATTGCAAGAGGGGCCTCACCGCTTCTATACCGCCTACCATCGTGACGAAGTTGCGGACCGTCGAAGAACTGGTGAATGTGACGACATGGATCCGTTGATTCATGAGTTCCTGCCGCCAACCTCCCATATCCTGTTCCGCCGTGAGAGTTCGGTACACCGCGACCACGTCGACATGCGCGCCGGCGGCACGAAGCTCCTCCGGCAAGAGCTCTCTGGCGACTTCCGCTCGGGGGATCAGGATGCGGGTCTTTCCTAAGTCCTGCCGATTCAGCTCGGCCAATACTCCTTCCGCTTGATACTCTGCCGGAACGACATCCGCTCTGATACCAAACTTTTCCAACTCCTGCGCGGTGCGTGGCCCAATACAGCAAAGCCGGCGTCCGGCCAAGCAGCGTGCATCGAGTCCATTCGAATATATGCGGGTCATAAAGCGGTTCACGCCGTTGACGCTGGTAAACACAATCCAGTCGTACGTTCCAATCTCGGAGATCGCCTGATCGACAGGCGCCCAATCCAGAGGCGGAACGATTGTGATCGTGGGAGCCTCGACCGGTTCTGCTCCATAGTCCGCCAATCGAGCGGCTAACTCGCCGGCCTGTTCCTTCGCTCGCGTCATGAGCACCCGTTTTCCAAACAACGGGCGCCGCTCGAACCAATTGAGGTTTGGCCTGAGTCGAACGACATCCCCCACCACAATGACGGTCGGAGGCTCCATCCCTGCCGCCTCGGCCTTATCCGCAATATCAGCCAATGTGCCAACGACGGTCTGCTGCGAGACCCGCGTTCCCCATCGAATGATCGCAACGGGAGTGGACCCTGCGCGCCCTTCGGCCATGAGGGTTGCGGCGATCGTGGGGAGATTTTTCATGCCCATCAGAAAGATGACCGTGCCTTGGCTCGTCGCCATCCCAGACCAGTCCAAGGCCGTGGAAGGCTTCTCTGGATCTTCATGTCCGGTGACGATCGTCAGTGTTGAGGCCAATGTGCGGTGAGTCACCGGAATACCGGCATACGCAGGGGCGGCTACTGCAGCGGTCACCCCGGGAACGACTTCAAACTCAATCCCGGCCGAGGCAAGCGCTTCCGCTTCTTCTCCCCCCCGCCCAAAGACAAACGGATCGCCTCCCTTCAACCGCACGACCACGTTGCCCGCTCCCGCCCGTTCAATCAATAGACGATTGATGGTCTCCTGTTCGGGATATTTTCCTTTGCCTCTCCGTCCAACATAGATCCGCTCAGCTCGGTCTTTGGCATGGGCCAGGAGTGCCGGATTAGCCAGATAATCGTAGAAAACCACGTCAGCCTGCTCCAGACACTCCTTTCCTCGCAGGGTCAAGAGCCCAGGATCTCCGGGACCAGCTCCGACCAAATAGACCTTCCCCTTGGTTCCTCGTACCAGGCTCATGCGGATCCGTAAATCTCCCGAAGGATTTTGTCTCCTCCCCGCGTCAGCAACCGCTCAGCCAGCTCGACACCGAGAGTGTGAGCCTGATGATGTGTTCCTTCGATGTGGTCTCGAATGACGGTCTTGCCGTCGACACTGGCGACAAGTCCATCCAACAGCAGCTGTTCACCGGAGAGCGTCGCATGGGCGGCGATGGGCACCTGACAGCCTCCCTCGAGGCGGTGCAAGAACGCCCGCTCCGCAGCCACAGTCGTATGGGTTGCCTGATGATTGAGTCGAAATAAGACTGAACGTACGAACGCATCGTTGGCCCGACCTTCAATACCAAGGGCTCCCTGCCCGATCGCGGGCAAACTGAGGATAGGGGAAAGATATTCCGTGATGGTCTCAGACCACCCCAATCGATGCAGGCCGGCCGCTGCCAACACGATGGCGTCGAACTGACCCTCGTTGAGTTTTCTCAGGCGTGTATCAAGGTTACCACGCAGCATCGTCATCTTCAGGTCCGGCCTGGCCTGTAACAGCTGGGCCTGTCGCCGAAGGCTGGCCGTTCCGATGCTGGCGCCGAACGGGAGATCCTGGAACGAGCATCTTTCACGACTGATTAAGGCATCACGGGCGTCCTCGCGCGGGGGAACGCAGAGAATGTCGAGCCCGTCGGGCAATTGGGCCGGAACGTCTTTCATGCTGTGAACGGCGAAATCGATCTCACCGGCGAGCAACGCGTCCTCAATTTCCTTGACGAACAGGCCTTTCCCCCCGATTTTTGCCAGCGGTACGTCGACGATCTTGTCTCCGGACGTCTGAATCTTCTTGAGCAGCACCCGCACCTCGGGGGCTACTTCCTGAATCTTCGATTGGAACCATTCACTTTGGCAGAGCGCCAATTTGCTCCCTCTCGTCCCAAGAACCAAAGTTGAGCGTGGACCGTTCGGTATCGACACGTGGAGACTCTTTCGTTACCCGCGGATCAGCGGGCTTGCTTATGGATTGACGTGTGCCGAGTCGGATCCTCGACGCCCGATTCGACGGAGCTCTCGGTTCGATAACCGGGCGTCGTATAGGTCTCAATCTGTTGAGACGGCCGGTCGAGAGAAAAAAACCGACGTGCCGCTTCGACGAATGCCGGACCGCTCGAAGAGTTGACTTCAGCCTTGAGGGTGACCATCGTGCGATGAATCAATTTATTCACGATCGAAGAGGCGAGGCTTTCAACCAGTTCACGGTCTTGCGGAGACAAATGCGGCAATCGTGCGAGCACTTTGTCGACCTCCGCCCTCTTCATGTCATCGACGCGGTTCCGGAGCGCGACGATGGTCGGCGTGACCTCCAAGGACTTCATCCAATCCATCATCGTCGTCACTTCTTCCAGAACCATTCTCTCGGCTTTCTCCGCCTCCTGCTCACGCTCGGCTCGGTTCTGTTCGACGCGATGTGTCAGGTCGTCGATGTCGAAGAGAAACGCATTGTCGACATGGCGAACGGCCGGATCAATGTTTCGCGGAACCGAGATGTCGATCAGGAACATCGGACGGTTCATGCGCTCTTCGACCGCACGATGCACGTCCTCGGCGCCGATGAGATAATGTGCCGCCCCGGTGGAGACCAGAACAATGTCCGCCGAAGCCATGTCGTCCTTGAACTGATCGAACGGAACCGCCGTCCCGCCGAACTGGGCAGCGAGTTCAACCGCGTGCTGCGGCGTCCTCGTCGTGATACGGACATGCCCGACCCCATGAGCGATCAGATGGCGCGCGGCCAGCTTCGCCATTTCCCCGGCCCCGACCAACAGCACCGTCTTCTCGCCGAGATTCGAAAAGATCTTCTTGGCCAGTTCCACGGCGGCATAACTGACCGACACCGCCGTTTCTGAAATCTTCGTTTCGGTCCGCACGCGTTTGGCCACTGAAATAGCTTTCTTGACGACCTTATTCATGATCACGCCGGTCGTCTTATGCGCCAACGCAACTTCAAACGCATCTTTCAGTTGTCCAAGGATTTGAGATTCGCCGATGATCATCGAATCGAGACTGGCCGCCACTCTGAACAAATGGCCGATCGCGCGGTCCCCGGTATGCCAATAGAGATGCGGGGTCAACTGTTCGGACGGCAACGACAAGTGGGTGTCGGCAAGAAACTCCTGGATACGTCCATATCCGGCTTCAATGTCATCGACCACCGAGTAGACCTCGACTCGATTGCAGGTCGAGAGCAGGATGCCTTCCTTCACACCGGGATACGAACACAGGCGAGTAAGGGCCTCGCCCAGACGGCTTTCGGGAACCGCCAATCTCTCTCGGATCTCCACTGGAGCCGTCTTATGACTTAATCCTACAACGATCAGATGCATGGGACTATGGGACGCATATTACGACAACGCACTATGTCCTTTAAGGACGACACCGACCAACGTGAGAATCACACAGGCGAATCCGATGACCGTGAGATAGGCCGCACGTTTGGCCCTCCACCCTATGGTCAGTCTTCCGAGCAAGACGATGAAATAAAACAGCCACGTGACGAGCGCCCAGGTTTGCTCGGGATTCCAACTGACATAGGAGCCGCGTGCAAATTGGGCCGAGATCGCTCCTGTCACGATTCCCAGCGTGAGCAAAGGAAACCCCAGCACGATGGACTGTTGATTGAGGTGGTCGAGAAAGTCGAGCGCAGGAAGCTTGCTGTAGAGAACGTTGAACTGTTTCGACTTGAGGAGTCGATCCTGGATCAGGTACATCACACCCGCGACGAATGCAACGGTAAATCCGACGGCGCCCAGCATGCTCAACGTGACATGAAACCACAAGGTCTTGAACACCGGCTGGAGTGTGGGCTCTGTGTCGGGAAGGGCCGCCGCCGAGACGAGGGAAACCAACGCCAGAGGCACCATGAACGACCCGAGCACGTGAATCTGATGGCGAAGCTCGACCACCAGCAGTACGAGAATGATCATCCAAGCGAAAAAGGAGAGCGCTTCGGAAAAACTGGGCGGCGCCGAAGGTGACGCGGCAAACATTCTTGCCCCGAGAACGAACGTATGGGAGGCGAAGCCCACGGCTGTAAGCCCCAACGAAACCTGGGACAAAGCTTCTGATCGTCGCAGCGAATAGAAAAGAAACGACACTGTCGCGACGATGTACAGGACCAGCGTGATCAGAAAACAGACGGCTGCCATCGGGAATGCCCTTACAAGTGCCTCATAACCCCAACCTCAACGAGTAAAGTGGGAAATTATATCGATGCCGACCAAATGGAGTCAAGAAAACGCAAGAGGTTCAAGGACTTCTGTCAGCCCGCCTAACCGGAAGGGAACACTCTATGTAGTGGCTGTGCCCATCGGACATCTCGACGATGTGACCCTGCGTGCCGTTCGGATCCTCGGCGATGTAGACCTCATTGCTTCGGAAAACCCCAGCATGACCCAACACCTTCTCCTGCATCACGGCATTCAGGCAACCGTAACGAGCTACGGACCAGGAAATGTCAGGGAGAAAGCAGCCGTTCTCTTGCACCGTTTACAGGAGGGACATGATGTCGCGTTAGTATCCGATTGCGGATCCCCACTCGTCGCCGATCCCGGCCATTTGCTCGTATCGGCCGCCCACACGCATGGTATCCCGGTGGTTCCCGTACCAGGTCCTTCTGTAATTATCGCGGCCCTGACTGCTGCGGGGTTCCCCTGCGACTCCTTCTATTTTCTCGGACATCTCCCGAGCACCGCCTCCCGTATCGCTCGACTCCTTATCGATGCACTCAACAGGAACGGCCCGACCGTGGTCTTCTGCAGAGCCGCCATGGTCGCGCGCATACTAAAGACCCTCAGCGGCATTTCTCCTCGATCCTCTGTGGTTGTTGCCTACGATCTGACGAAACCGACGGAGCGCATCATTCGGGGGACGGCTTGTGAAGTGCGCGAGCGACTCGACGCTGCTCAGGGACGGGAAGTTACGGTCGTTCTCGCGGGAAAAGACGGTACACCGCTGCATGACCGACGTGCGCGCCGCATTCAGTCGCTCTCCTCGCGACGGATCAAGACCCGGAAGGCCTGATCCACTCGTTCCTGCGACAATACCGTGTGACCTTCGTTCTCGACGCTGCGGGGCACGTTACGGATAGGATCACCGTCGTCCAATAAAACCGACAGCACATCTCCTTGCTTCATCGTCTCGAGCTTCAGCTTTGTCTTCACAAAATTATAGGGACAAATCACCCCACGAAGATCCAGTTCCGACACCGGCTCATCCGGCCTATTTTGAAGCTCGTTCTTCATGTTGATCCAAACGGTCACTGAATCAAAATATCAATGATCACAAGATAGCGTAGACGAGATCCCACCGGAAGAAAAAAGGGGCGGCGAAAGCCGCCCCTTGACTTGAAGTCACCGATGCGATGCCTTATTGCATTCCCTTCACCAGATTCGGCTTCGTCGCATCCGTTCCATAATCCGACTTCGTCTGATTCTGATAGCCCCATCCTGGCTGAGGCTCGCAATTCCAGCAGGGAGCCGAGGCGGTATATTCTCCGATGGTGGTATCCACAATACCGGTAATCTTCCCGGGAAGTACGGATCCTGCTATTCCACCGGTCGTACTGCCATCGGACGTCTGGATGGCTCGCTCGGTCGAAGGATTTGGACGCTGGCCCAAGCCGCCAAAACCGGCGAGTCTTTCATTGCCGCGCAGTAGATAGACCTCGCGAACGATCTTGCGACCGACTCCATACTGTTGATTGGGTGTGACCGCTTCGACGACTTGGAGAGAAATGTCATCGCCGTTATTCAACACTTTGATCTGATCCAAGCTGGTTCTCTCATCGAAGTACACGGTCATGGAGCTCATGGCCCCGGCGCCCGCACGACCCTCGTCATGAGAGCTTCCTCCCGTCTCCAGATGCATTTTCCCAGCCGGAAAATCTATCGCCAGGACACGGCCATAAATCGTTTCAGGAAGAGAAAGTCGTTCAAGGAATGCATTACGGTCATAGGTTGGCACC
>CAYXKP010000117.1:5304-14601 GCA_964465695.1 uncultured Nitrospira sp. | reverse complement strand
CCGGTCTTTTACATGTTCAACGATCGCGAGCGGATTCATGCGATCACGGAAGCGATTTGCGGCGGCCGCATGCACCCGAACTGGTTCCGCATCGGCGGCGTGTCCCAGGACCTCCCGGTCGGTTGGGACAAACTGATCAAACAGTTCGTGGATTACCTTCCGGGCCGCTTGGATGAATACGAACGGCTGGTGATGGACAATCCGATCTTCAAGCAACGGACCGTCGGCATCGGCGCCTTCGGGCTCGAAGACGCGATCGCGTGGGGAGCCACCGGCCCAATGTTGCGCGCCTGCGGACTGCCGTGGGATCTGCGCAAGGTCCGCCCATACTCGGGCTACGATCGGTTCGACTTCGACGTCCCGGTCGGTTCCCACGGAGATTGTTACGATCGGGCCGTCGTGCACGTGCTGGAGATGCGACAGTCTTTGCGCATCATCCGCCAGTGCCTGGACCACATGCCGGCCGGCCGCTACAAATCACTCGATCCCCTGACAACTCCTCCGCTCAAAGAACGGACCATGCATGATATCGAGACACTCATCCATCACTTTCTGGGGGTGAGTTGGGGGCCGGTGCTGCCGCCGGGCGAGGCGGAAGTTCCGACGGAATCATCGAAGGGCCAGACCAGTTATTACCTGACCAGCGACGGGGCACAGGTTTCGTACCGGACGAGAATCCGCACCCCGTCCTTCGCGCACATTCAGATGGTGCCGTTCATGGCACGCGGCGCACTGTTGCCGGACCTCTTGGCGATACTGGGAAGCGTGGATTTTGTCTTGTCGGATGTGGACCGGTGAGCGCGAAACGTGAAGCGTATCTCGTGAAGCGTTTAGACAATTTGCGAAGTCAGTGAGATACGAGCGACGAGATACGAGGAACGCCATGTTGACCGACATCGAACGACGCGAAATCGAAGCGGCGGTGACGCACTACCCCGACAAACAGGCGGGCGCCATCGATGCCTTGTTGCTCCTCCAGCGGCGGCGAGGATGGATCTCGGACGACTCTCTTCGCGACATCGCGCAGCTTCTGAACATGACGGCCGAAGACGTGGACGGCGTGGCGACTTTTTACAATCTCATTTTCCGCAAGCCCGTCGGCCGCCATGTCCTGTTTCTGTGCGACAGCATCAGTTGCTGGATCATGGGGTATGACCGGATACGAGAACAGTTACGCAAGCGCTACGGTGTCGAGATGGGACACACGACGGCCGACGGTCGTCTCACGGTGCTGCCGATCGCATGCCTCGGACATTGCGAGCGCGCGCCGGCGCTGATGATCGATGACGATATTTACGGCAATGTTACCGCGGACAAGATCGAGCAGATCGTGGAGAAGTATCGTTAATCGCCTGATGCGGCGTTATTCGTTAAACGTGATTCGTTAAACGCCGGAACTTCCGGCGATCAACGGTTCATGATTCACGAATAACGAGGAACAAACATGGAATATCCCCTCACTCAACACATCGCCCGAGATCACCGGTATCGGTCGTTATCCGAATATAGCAAGACCGGCGGCTATCGCAGTCTCAAGAGACTGGCCGAGGGGCTGTCTCCTCATGACGTCCAACGGCTGGTGACGGAATCGGGATTGCGCGGGAGAGGCGGCGCCGGATTCCCGACCGGCAGCAAATGGAGCTTCATCCCGATGGGATCCGATGCGCCGAGGCCGAAGTACATCGTCGCCAATGCGGACGAGATGGAACCGGGTACGTTCAAAGATCGCGTGCTCATGGAGGGTGATCCTCACGGCCTGGTTGAAGGCATGATCCTCGCGGGCTATGCCGTCGGGGCGGAGGTCGGATACGTCTTTCTCCGCGGCGAGTACCGTCTGTCCTCCCGGTATTTAGCAAGCGCCATCGCCGAAGCCTACGGCGAAGGGTATCTGGGAAAGACGCTGCCCGGAACGGATTTCCGTTTCGACCTTCACCTCCATGCCAGCGCGGGCCGTTACATCTGCGGCGAGGAAACGGCGCTGCTCAACGCCCTGGAAGGCAAACGGGCGATTCCCCGCGCCAAGCCCCCTTATCCTCAGACGGTGGGTCTGTGGGGCCGGCCTACGGTCGTGCAGAACGTCGAGACCTTGTACAACCTTCCCCACATCGTCAACCATGGCTCCGCTTGGTATCACAGTCTCAGCCGCAGCAAGGACGGCGGCACGAAACTCTACGGCATGAGCGGGCGTGTCGCGCATCCCGGATGCTGGGAACTTCCTCTGGGGACGACGGCACGCGAGCTGCTGGAACATTATGCCGACGGCATGTATGACGGCTTCAGTTTTCGTGCACTGCTGCCCGGGGGCGCGTCGACGGCTTTTCTTCTTGAAGAACATCTCCATCTGCCCATGGACTTCACTTCGATCCCGCCTCATGTGAGCCGGCTCGGAACCGGAACGATGATCGTGCTGGATGACCGTACCTGTCCGGTCGGATTCGTCCTCAACTTGGAGAAGTTCTTCGCCCGAGAGTCCTGCGGCTGGTGTACGCCTTGCCGGGAGGGGTTGCCCTGGGTCGCGCGGATACTCCAATCCTTCGAGGACGGACGTGCCACCAAAGATGATCTGTCGTTGCTGGAGATGCATGCCGAATTCCTCGGCCCCGGCCGGACGTTCTGCGCCTTGGCGCCCGGGGCGGCCGAACCATTGCGATCCGCGTTGAAATATTTTCGCGACGACTTTGTCCGGCATATCCGCTTGGGGCAGTGTCCGTGGAATGTGAAGATTAAGCGGCAAAGGGTCTTGGTGTAGTGTGATGGCGACCATCGTCGTTGACAACCGGTCCTACACCGTCGACGAGCGACAGAACCTGCTTGCCGCTTGTCTCGGAGCGGGACTGAACCTGCCGTATTTTTGCTGGCACCCGGGCCTGGGATCGGTCGGCGCCTGTCGCCAGTGCGCGGTCAAACAGTATAAGGACGAACAGGATCGGCAGGGGCGCCTGGTCATGGCTTGTATGACGCCGGCTTCCGACGGCGCCCGCATTTCGATCGACGATCCCGAGGCCAAGGCTTTCCGCGCGTCGGTCATCGAATGGCTGATGGTCAACCATCCGCACGACTGTCCGGTTTGCGACGAAGGCGGTGAATGCCATCTGCAGGACATGACCGTCATGACCGGCCATGCGTACCGCCGCTACCGATTTCCCAAACGGACGTATCACAACCAGTATCTCGGCCCCTTCATCAAGCACGACATGAACCGCTGCATCCAATGTTACCGCTGCGTGCGGTTCTACCGGGACTATGCGGGCGGGCGTGACTTGAATGTCTTCGGCTCGCACGACAACCTCTATTTCGGGCGCGAGGCCGACGGGACCTTGGAAAATGAATTCAGCGGAAATTTAGTCGAGGTCTGTCCGACCGGCGTCTTCAACGACAATACGCTGTTCCACCACTACACGAGAAAATGGGATCTCCAGTCCGCCCAGTCGATCTGCCCCCATTGCAGCCTGGGGTGCAATACCACGCCCGGCGAGCGCTACGGCATCTTGCGCCGAGTGGCCAACCGCTACAATTCCCAGGTCAACGGCTACTTCCTGTGCGACCGTGGCCGGTTCGGATACGAGTACGTCAACGGCGACGATCGGATCAGGCGAGCTCTCTTGCGCCCGGCCGGCGACCGCGCCGGCCGGGCAAGACCGGAAGGTGTGCCGCAAGTCCTGGCCGACGCCGCGGACCGGTTGCGACGGGCGCGCGGGATCGTGGGAATCGGCTCTCCTCGGGCGTCGTTGGAGGCGAATGTCGCCCTCCGCTCGCTGGTCGGGGCTGACCGATTTTTTCTCGGCATCGGCGGCCACGAGCACCGGCTCCTGTCGACGGTGCTGAGCATTCTGCGAACCGGCCCCGTACCCTCCGCTTCCATTCATGACGCCGAAGAAGCGGACGCCGTCCTCGTGCTGGGGGAAGACCTCCTGAACAGCGCTCCACGTTTGGCGCTCGCTCTCTTACAAGCGGTTCGGCAGCAGCCGATGAAGCGGGCCGATGAACTCAAAATACCTCGGTGGGACGATGCCTCGGTCCGCAATGTCCTGCAGGGCCGACGGGGCCCGCTGTTCTTGACGGGCTATCGGCGCACCTGGCTGCACGATCATGCGACGGAAAGTTATTTCGCCGCGCCGGACGATATCGCCCGACTGGGCTTCGCCGTCGCCCAGTCGATTGAAGCGGGCGATTCATCCATCCCGGACCTTTCGAAAGACGCACAGGACAGGGCCCATCGCATCGCCCACGCCCTGAAAGAAGCCGAGCGGCCGTTGATCGTCGCCGGCACGGGAAGCGGTTCTCAAGCCACGATCGAAGCTGCCGCCGACGTCGCCTGGGCGCTGCATCGGGTAGGAAAACATCCTCGTCTCAGTTTCGTGCTCCCCGACTGCAACAGCCTGGGTCTCGCTCTCTTGGGTGGTGGAACGCTGGGTGAAGCGTTGGAGAACATTCGGCGGAGGAAAGCGGACAGCGCCATCGTGCTGGAGAACGACCTGTACCGACACGTGCAGGCCGCCGAAGCCGACGCTTTTTTCGATACTGCCAAAACCGTCATCGCGATCGACTGCCTGGATCACCGCACGGCGGCGCGCGCCGACATCCTTCTGCCGGCCGCCACGGTTCCGGAATCCGACGGCACGCTCGTCAATCACGAAGGCCGAGCGCAGCGGTTCTACCAAGTCTTCGTACCGGACGGCGATATCATGGAAAGTTGGCGCTGGCTGAGAGACCTTGCCAGAGCGACATCGGATCCGGCGAAAGATCCGTCCGGTGTCGCCGCCTGGCAAACCTTTGACGACGCCGTCTCCGCTGCCGCCGAGGCTGCTCAGGAGCTTGCCAAAATCAGAGCGGTGGCTCCCTCTGCCGATCTCCGCTTGGCCGGACAAAAGATCCCCCGCCAGCCGGAGCGGTATAGCGGACGCACCGCCATGGTTTCACATCTCACCGTCCATGAGCCGCCTCCACCGGCCGATCTCGACAGCCCGCTGGCTTTTTCTATGGAGGGATATCGAGGACACGGCCCTTCGCCGCTCATCCCGCAATTCTGGAATCCCGGTTGGAATTCCATTCAGGCCCTGAACAAATACCAGGACGAAGTCGGCGGCCCGCTTCGCGATGAAATGCCGGGCCTGCGGCTGATCGAGCCGACGACCATGGACGCTCCTCCGTTGTTCATGAGCGTTCCCCGCCCCTTTCAGCCTTCGCCTCTTCGATGGTTGCTCTTACCGCTGCCCGCTCTGTTCGGAAGCGAAGAGTTGAGCAGCCGATCGCCGGCCATCACTGAACGGACGGCGGATCCTTTCATCTCCTTGCATCCGTCGGATGGAGCAAAGCTTCATCTGGGGGATGGTATGGCGATTGAACTGGCGTTGCAGGGGGCCACATACCGTTTGGCCGTGCGACTCGATCAGTCCACGCCTCTCGGCACGGCCGGTCTGTCCTTGGTGCGCGATCTGGTCCGGATGAGACTGCCGGCTTGGGCAGACCTTACCGAATCGATCAAATCCGAGCGGAGGGTGGCGTGATTGGGTGGGAACGGAGGGTGGCGTGATCGACTGGGGGGAGACCGCATTCATCATCGCCACCATGCTCGGCGGCCTGCTGACACTCGCCGCCCTCCTGATCTGGGTCGAACGCCGGCTGCTCGGAATTTGGCAGGAGCGCCATGGACCAAACCGCGTGGGACCGGGCGGGATTCTTCAATCACTCGCAGACATGGTCAAAATTTTTACCAAAGAAGATTGGATTCCCCCGTTCGCCGACAAGGCCGTCTTCGTGCTCACGCCCGCGATCGTCGTCGTCACGACGCTGATGTCGTTTGCCGTGGTCCCGATCGCGCCCGGCTTTGTCGTGGCCGACCTCAACATAGGGATCCTCTTCTTTTTGGCCATGTCCAGTCTTGCCGCTTACAGCGTCATCGTCGGCGGCTGGGCGTCGAACAGCAAGTTCGCGTTTCTCGGAAGTCTCCGCGCCACCGCTCAACTCTTGAGTTACGAGGTTTTCATGGGACTGTCGCTGATGGGAACGGTGCTCCTCGCCGGCTCATTCAATTTGCGCGACATCGTCGAGGCTCAACGTCATCTCTGGTTCATCGTTCCGCAGTTCCTGGGGTTCGTGGGATTCTTCATCGCGGGACTCGCCGAAGCTCACCGCGCGCCCTTCGACGTGCCGGAAGCCGAGACGGAATTGGTCGCCGGGTACCACGCGGAGTACAGCGGAATGAAGTTCGGCATGTTTTTCGTCGGCGAATACCTGAGCGTCACTCTGCTCGCGGCGATGATCGTCATCCTGTTTTTTGGCGGGTGGCATGGGCCTCTCCTGCCGCCGGTTCTGTGGTTCCTCCTCAAGACCTCCGTCTTCATCGGTTTGATCATCCTCGTTCGGGCGACGTGGCCGCGATTGCGCTTCGATCAATTTTTGT
The DNA here is from genome assembly GCA_964465695.1 of uncultured Nitrospira sp. Taxonomy (GTDB): domain Bacteria; phylum Nitrospirota; class Nitrospiria; order Nitrospirales; family Nitrospiraceae; genus Nitrospira_D. Next base: position 8,198 of record CAYXKP010000117.1, on the reverse strand, counting down.
CGTTCGGCTGGAAGGTCGTGATGCCGCTCGCATTGGTCAATCTGCTGGTCACCGGAGGCATTGTGCTGTGGAAGGGAAACTGATGTCTATCTGGTCTATCTGGTCTATCTCGTCTATTTGGTCTGTCTCGTCTTTCTGGTCTGTCTGGAGACCAAATAGACCAGATAGACAAGGGAACCCATGACACTCTTTCGCTACATACGTGACCTGTTGCTCGGCCTGTGGATCGTCTTCAAGCGCACGTTCGCCAAGCCCGTCACGGTCCAGTATCCGGAGGAGCGGCCGTACCTGCCGCCGCGCTGGCGGGGAAGGATCGTGCTCACACGCGACCCCGACGGGGAAGAGCGTTGCGTCGCCTGCTACCTCTGCGCGGTGGCCTGCCCCGTCGATTGCATCGCACTGCAGGCGACCGAAGACCCCACGTCGCATGATCGCCGGTATCCGGAATTTTTCAGGATCAATTTTTCACGTTGCATCTACTGCGGGTACTGCGAGGAGGCCTGTCCGACGTACGCAATCCAGCTCGTGCCGGATTTCGAGCAGAGCGAGTATGCCCGCCGCAATATGGTGTACGAGAAAGAAGACTTGTTGATCAGCGGTCCCGGCAAGTACCCCGGTTACAACTTCTATCGGGTGGCGGGCGTCAAGATCCGAGATAAAGACAAGGGCGAGGGCGAACATGAATCGCCCCCGGTGGATGTGAAGAGTTTGATGCCGTAATAGAGACGGGAAGCGTATCTCGTGAAGAGTGAAGCGCAAAGCGGATGAAGGCTGACAAAGTCAGCCTGTGAGATACGAGATACGAACGACGAGATACGAAACCATGGACATCCTGTTCTACATCGCCGCTGCGGTCACTGTTTTGGCGACGCTCCGCGTGATCACGCACCTGCACGCCGTGCATGCCCTGCTCTATCTCATCGTCGCGCTGATTGCATTGGCCGTCATTTTCTATCTGCTGGGTGCGCCGTTTGCCGCCGCGTTGGAAATCATCGTCTATGCCGGAGCCATCATGGTGCTCTTCATCTTTGTGGTGATGCTCCTGAACCAAGGTCCCTTGACCGTGGAACAGGAGCGCCGTTGGCTCGCGCCCGGCATATGGATCGGGCCCAGCCTGCTGGCCCTCGTGTTGCTGGGGGAGGTGTTCTACATCATCCTGGCGAATCCTGCGCCCTCGCAGAATCTCGTCGGCGTTCAGCCGAAGGAAGTGGCGATCGCGCTCTACGGCCCGTATGTGATCGCCGTCGAACTGGCCTCGATGCTGCTGCTGCCCGGCTTGGTCGGCGCGTATCACATGGGGCGGCGGTTCGGCAAGGAGCGCCGCTGATGCTGACGACTCACGCCTTGATCCTGGCGATGGTCCTCTTCTGTTTGGGACTCATCGGTTTGCTGATGCGGCGCAATGTTATTTACATGCTGCTTTCCATCGAGATCATGCTCAATGCCGCGAGTTTGGCGTTCATCGCAGCCGGCGCCCGGTGGAACCAGGCCGATGGACAGATCATGTACTTGCTCATCCTGACATTGGCGGCGGCCGAAGTATCGGTGGCTCTGGGGATTGTGCTCCAAATGTCATACCGATTCCAAACCCTGGATGCGGATGCATTGAGCGAGATGAAAGGATAACCAGCGTGAAGCGTATCTCGTGAAGCCGGTCGTTTGCGAAGTACGAGATACGAACGACGAGATACGAAGATGTTGACGTTGCTGTGGCTCATTCCCGCACTTCCCCTTGCCGGATATCTGGGGCTCGTGATACTGGGCGACCGGCAGTCCCGTCGGCAGATCGCCTGGATCGGAACCGGATCCGTCGGCGCCGCCGCCCTGGTCACCGGACTCGTCGCATTCGAATTCATACCGCAACTTTCTCACCGAGCATCGTACCGTCAAGTCCTGTGGAGTTGGATCAATACCTCAGGCCTGACCGCGGAAGTCGCATGGCATCTTGACGCCCTTTCCTTACTGATGCTGCTCGTCGTGACCGGCATCGGTTTTCTCATCCATCTCTATTCCACCGAATACATGGCGGACAGCGGGCAGGCGGGCGTCTCGGCGCGCGCGGGGCGGGAGGGTGAAATCGGGCAGGCGGGCGTCCCGGCGCCCGCGGGGCGGGCGGGTGAAATCGGGTTGGCGGGCGTCCCGGCGCCTGCGGGGCGGGTGGGTGAGAATAAAGAATACCGCCGATTCTTCGCTTACATGAATTTGTTTGTGGCCGCCATGGCGACCTTGGTTCTCGCCGACAACTTGCTCCTTTTCTACGTGGGGTGGGAAGGCGTCGGTCTCTGCAGTTACCTGCTCATTGGGTTCTGGTATCGGGACCCTGAGAACGGAGCTGCGGCCCAGAAGGCGTTCATCGTCACCCGCATCGGCGATACGGGGTTGGCGATCGGCTTGTTCTTTATTTTTTCCACTCTGGGTACGTTGTCGATGCAAGAGGTGTCCCTACGCGCCGGCGATACGTGGCCTGTCGGATCGACGCTCGCCACGACGGTCGCCGCTCTCCTGTTGATCGGGGCGCTCGGCAAATCGGCTCAGCTCCCTTTACATGTGTGGCTCCCGGATGCCATGGCCGGTCCGACGCCGGTCAGCGCCTTGATTCATGCGGCGACCATGGTAACCGCCGGCGTCTACCTCATCGCCCGCATGCACGGCCTTTTCGCGCTCGCGCCTTCAGTGCAGTTGGCCGTGGCGATCATCGGTGTCTTGACGCTCCTCCTTGCCGCCGTCAATGCCCTCATGCAACGGGATATCAAGCGCGTGTTGGCCTACTCCACGATCAGCCAAATCGGCTACATGTTCCTGGCGCTCGGCGTCGGAGCCTGGTCCGCGGCCTTGTTTCATTTTATGACGCATGCCTGTTTTAAAGCCCTGCTGTTCCTGGCCGCCGGCTCGGT
>CAYXKP010000117.1:0-5294 GCA_964465695.1 uncultured Nitrospira sp. | reverse complement strand
CGGCGAAGCTTGCCTCTGACCTTTTGGACGTTTCTCATCGGAGCTGCCGCCCTGTCCGGGGTACCGTTCATCACCTCCGGTTTCTACAGTAAGGACTGGATTCTCTGGTCGGCCTGGTCGTCGCCGTCCAGCCATCACTGGCTTTGGATCGGCGGCGTCATCGGCGCCCTGCTGACGGGCCTCTACAGTTTTCGGATGGTGTTTCTGGTTTTCTTCGGCGAACAGCGGACCGAGCCCGGCCCGGAGGCCGGGCCGGCCGTCTCCATTCCGTTGGTTCTGCTCGCCCTGCTCACCGTGACAGTGGGATTCTTAGAATTGCCGCGGACGCTTGGAGACCTCCCGCTCGTCAGCCATTATCTGGCGCATACCTTGCCGGACCAGGTTTCCATCCCTGACATGGACGTTGTAGAAGAAGCCCGCATACAGGTGGCGGCCGGGTTCATGTCGTTACTCGGCATCGGCCTGGCGTTCGCGTCCTTTTTCCCGAGAACAATGCGATCCGGCCGGAGCGCTCTTCCTTCGTGGCACGGGAATGTCGCCGCGCTGTGGCAGAGAGAATGGGGATTCGATCATATGTACGATCGCCTGTTCGTACGGCCCTGGCTCTCCTTCACGAGCACCGCCGGCGACGCCATCGACCGCGCGTACCAAGGCTTTGTCGATGCAATCAGTGCGACGCACGAGCATGTCGCGCGTACACAGACGGGCCTGGTTCGGTGGTATGCCGCCACCATGGCCATAGGAGCCCTCGTCCTCCTTGGATTGTTTATCGGATGGCAACCGCGATGATACTGTGGCTGCTGATCGCCGTTCCGTTACTCGCGGCTCCGCTCGCCTGGTGGGCGGCGCGCCGGTCGCAGTTGGCGACGGTGTGGATCGCCCTCTGCGCGTTCATCCTTGATGGCCTGCTGTCCCTGATCGTCTGGCTCTGGTATCGAGTCCCGCCGGACTCGACCCAGCAGCAGTGGATTTTGGATAGCCATACCCCTTGGATCCCTCAATGGGGCATCGATCTCCATCTCGGTCTGGATGGTCTCAGTTTCGTCCTTATCATCTTGACCAATGTGCTCGGCCTCGTCGCGGTCGTATCCTCCTGGAAGGAAATTCGAGAGCGGCAAGGATTTTATTATTTCAATCTGCTGCTCGTCATGAGCGGCGTCATCGGAGTATTTCTCGCCTTGGATCTGTTCCTCTTTTTTCTTTTCTGGGAAGTCATGCTTCTGCCGATGTATCTCATCGTCGCCGTCTGGGGACATGAGAATCGGCGCTACGCCTCCTTCAAGTTTTTCTTGTTCACACAAGCGGGCAGTCTCGTGCTGCTCGTAGCGATCGCGACGTTGGCTCTGCTTCATCAAGACGCCACGGGAACACCCAGCTTCGACTACCACGACCTGCTGGCGCTCCCCATCTCGCCGTCCTCCGCCTGGTGGCTCATGTTGGCCTTCTTCGTGGGTTTCGGCGTCAAGCTTCCCGTCGTCCCCCTGCATACGTGGCTTCCCGATACTCACACGGAAGCGCCGACCGGCGGCAGTGTGATCCTGGCGGGGCTCTTATTGAAAACCGGCGCCTACGGACTCTTACGTTTTACCATTCCATTGTTTCCCGAAGCTGCGCAGACATTCGCCCCGATTGCCATGGCGCTGGGTGCAACGGGAGTGCTGTATGGGGCGGCCCTGGCGTTTGCTCAGACGGATTACAAGAGGCTCGTCGCCTACAGCAGCATCAGCCATCTTGGATTCGCGCTGATCGGAATCTTTGCCATGAATAGGCTGGCGCTTCAGGGCGCCGTCATGCAACTCATCGCGCATGGGGTGAGCTCAGCCGCCTTGTTCATGCTGGCCGGTGCGCTCCAGGAACGACTTCACACGCGGGATATGCGCCGAATGGGAGGACTGTGGGCGTCGGTGCCGCGCCTCGCATCCATCGCGCTCTTTTTCGCCGTCGCGTCGCTCGGTCTTCCGGGACTGGCCAATTTCATCGGTGAGTTCCTGGTGCTCTTCGGATCGTTCGGTGCGCATCCGTGGCTGACGGCATCGGCCGCTACGGGCATGGTGGCCGCCGCGATCTATTCGCTGGCGTTGATTCAGCGCACGTTTCACGGACCTCTGAAAGTCGATCGGCCATTGCCCGATCTCTCGGGGGCTCCCTTCGCCGTACTGGTGTCCATGATGATCCTTCTGGTCTGGCTGGGCTGGTATCCCATGGTCTTGTTTTCGGCGACTGAACCGACGCTGCAATTCCTCCATCACCTTGGACCATCTGTGCCGAATACAACTTCGTTGCAGCCGCACGGCGATCTTTCGTCTTTGGCGTTACCGCCTACCCCAACTCTTCCAACAGGCGCACGATGACGACGACTGACCTTTTGGCCCTTTCTCCCATCCTCGCGATGGGAGTTCTCTGCATCGTCACCATGCTGGGAATCGCCGCCCGAAGACACCACGCAACCATCGCTGTACTTGCCGCCGCAAGTACGGTGATGACCTTCGGCACATTGCTTCCGGCGGCATCCCTCGCACCTCGAATGGTGACGACGCTGTTGAGAATCGACGGCTATGCCCTGCTATATATGGGTCTTCTATTGGCCGCGACACTGATCACCATCGCGCTATCCTACCGCTACTGGGAGCTGCACGCGGAAGATGACGAGGAATTCGAAGAGTTCTATCTCCTCCTGTTGGTCGCTACGTTCGGCGCCATGGTCCTCACCGCCTCCGTGCACTTCGTCTCATTTTTCCTCGGGTTGGAATTGATCGGCGTTTCATTGTACGGCCTGATCGGGTATTTGCGGACACATCGCGGTTCGATCGAAGCGGCGCTCAAGTATCTCTTGCTTTCGGCTACCGCCTCGGCCTTTCTTCTGTTCGGCATGGCGCTGCTGTACTTTCAAACCGGCACCATGGTCTTTGCCGAAATAGGCGCCGCCACGACGACCCCGGGCACAAAGCCGCTCCTTTGGCTCGGAGGGTTCACCCTCATCATGGTTGCCATCGCTTTTAAGCTCGGACTTGTTCCCTTTCATCTCTGGATACCGGACGTCTATCAAGGGGCGCCCGCTCCGATCACGGCGTATATCGCAACCGTTTCCAAGGTTGCCGTTGCGGCTCTCTTGCTTCGATTTGTTTCCGACCTGCGGATTCTCGAGATACAGACTGTAAGTCTGTTCTTCGGGTCCCTTGCCGCCGCCTCCATGCTCGCGGGCAATTTCCTGGCGCTGCAGCAGCAGAACGTCAAACGACTGCTGGCCTACTCCTCCATCGCGCACTTCGGATATCTGCTCGTGGCGCTCCTCGCGGGCGGACCATTCGCCGCCGAGGCCGTGACGTTCTATCTCATTGCCTATGTCACGATGACCTTGGGAGCCTTCGGCGTGGTGACGGCTCAGTCAACGCCGCTTCGTGACGCCGATTCCTTCGAGGATTATCGCGGGTTATTCTGGTCACGACCTTGGTTGTCCATTACCTTCCTGCTGACGCTCTTGTCGCTGGCCGGTATTCCGATCACGGCGGGGTTTTTGGGGAAATTCTACGCGATCGCGGCGGGCGTCCGTGCCGATTTATGGGTGCTGGTCTTACTTCTGATCGCCAACAGCGCCATCGGCGTCTATTATTATTTGCGCTTGATTGTGACCATGTTCGACCGTCCTGCAGCGGATATTACCGTTGCGGACAGGTCACCCGGGCACGAAGCCCCTGGTCATTGGGCCACGGCCCTGTCGTTGGGCCTGATTGCATCGATGCTCCTCTGGCTAGGAAGTTATCCTGGACCGGTGATCGAATTCATCCGGTCAATCGTGGAGGATCTGGGTGCCACCGTGCTGAATGCACGTAATTAGACATTCGGCGCTTCGCGGGCACCATCGCCATGCACCATGTTTCCCCTGGATGATCCCACGAGTATTCGAAGGACCACCCATCCCAGCAGGGCTGCCACGAGCCATCGGTCTTCTCCGGGATGCGATCCGCTGGCATTCACGCTGAGTCCTACAGGTGAGGCCGCATCCCCGGCCGTATCAGGCCAGGGCATTGTATCTTTCGGCACATGGTTCGATGGGTCGTGAGCCTCTTGGGCTTTGTTGGGATCGGCCACCGTCGCATCCTCGTCCGGGGCAATTTGACGCCCTCCCGCCTTGGCATAGATTTGAGTAAACTCCGCGCCGAATAGAAAAATCTGCGCTGAATAGTACACCCACACCAGCAGGATGACGAGCGACCCCGCGGCCCCATAAGCCGATCCGATATCGCTCTTCCCCAGATAGAGACCTAATGCGAATTTTCCGACGGTGAACAGCAACGCCGTGATCCCGGCGCCGACCCACACGTCGTTCCAGGCCACGCGGGCATCCGGCAACAGTTTGAACATCATGGCAAACAGACCGGTAATCAGCGCGTAGGACAGCAAGAACTCGAGGAGATGCAACAGAACTTCCGGACCGGGTAACCATCCCCCAAACCACTCGCCCAGGGCGGCCAATCCGGCGCTGATTACCAGTGATATGAGCAACAAGAAGGCCGTACCAAGTAGAGCGGTCATGGAAATGAACCGGTCTTTGATCATGCCCCAAAAGCCTCGTCCCTCTTTGGGCTGCACCCCCCAGATGCTGTTGAGCGAATCTTGGAGCTGGCCAAAGACACCGGAAGCTCCCAAGAGCAACGTCGCGGTTGCCGTCACAGTGGCGACGATGCCGGTGCTCGGCTCAGTTGCCCGATGGAGCATCTCTTTGAGTGCCTCGGCACTCTGCGGCCCGATCACTGCGGCGATTTGATCGAGGATATAGCCCTCCGTCGCCTCCCGTCCGAAAATCAGCCCGATGATCGCAATGATCACGACCAATAACGGCACGATGGAAAACACCGTATAGTAGGCCAATGCAGCTCCGTGGCGGGGAACCTTGTCATTGGACCAGGCACGTACCGTATCCTTCAACAAGGCCCACCAGCGACCGTGGGCAAATTGCTGAAACCATCCGAATGCCATACATCACTCCTCCCGAGTTGCCATGTTGTAAAGAAGGCCAAAAAATTTTCTACCGTTACCATAGGACTTTCGCGGAAACTTGCGCACTAGGCACTTCCCGATACGCCGGCATCTATGAAAAGAACGGAGCTTTAGGGGGATTTGAGCGATTCTTGGAGAAGCGTTATGGGCGGGGTTCCGCGATCGGGATTCCGGTGTACGTGTAATAGGCCTGCTGCAGGGAATTGACCGGACTCACCCGCATGAGAAACGGGGTTTCCCACTCGGGCTCATCCGGATCATATTCATCCGGCACGATGACGTGCCGGATATGCGCG
>CAYXKP010000116.1:14253-14700 GCA_964465695.1 uncultured Nitrospira sp. | reverse complement strand
AGCTGGAGTTGATGCACCTCCTCAACCAGTTTTTCGATCGTGCTCTCTACTACACAGCGGTGGGCTATGAGCGTGAGCGTGCCCGCATCGGGACGAATCTAAAGAGACGCAAAGAAGATCATCAGCAAGTATACCTGTAACGTCCTTCTCGGTGGGACTTGTGCTTTCAACATATGTGCGGGCTCACCTCAAGAGTGTGGGCCCATGCTTCTTACCTCCACCCGAACCGTAAATTTCCTCGATTCCTCACCACTCGGCACCTAACCGATCGATCGTAATGTGGTGCACTACGGCATGCTTCCCCAATGTCGAGAGATACAGCGCAGCTTCTGCCACATCGAAGGGATCGATCTTTTCGCTGCGCTCGATGTCAGCCGGAGATGCGTCTACCAACTCATCTGCTACCGCCCCCGGACAGATAGCACTCAGCTTGATCTGGTAGTACCG
>CAYXKP010000116.1:0-14243 GCA_964465695.1 uncultured Nitrospira sp. | reverse complement strand
CGGCCAGCGATTTCGTCAGCGCCATAATGCCGTGTTTTGACGCGCTGTAGGTTCCGGTGCCCGCCCAGGCCTGCAGCCCGGCAACGCTCGACATGTTGATCATCACACCGCCGCCCTGCTGCTTCATGTGTCGGAAGCCCGCTCGACAGCAGAAGAACGTGCCGCGCAAATTGACGTTCATCACCTCATCGAATGCCTGAGTGCTCGTCTCAGCCAGATAGGTTCCTTGTCCAATACCGGCATTATTGACGAGAATATCGATTCGGCCGTAGCTGGCCACCGTCTCAGCCATCAATCGTTCGACCTGCCGTTCATCAGCAACGTCGGTCTGAATGGCCAACGCCTCCCCGCCCTGCGCTCTGATTTGCGAAACAGTCTGCTCACATAACGGCAACCGCCTCGCGGCAACGACCACCTTTGCCCCTTCCTGGCCGAACCGAAGCGCAATGGCCTTGCCGATCCCACTGCTGCTGCCCGTGACTATCGCGACTTTGTCTTTCAATCGTGATGGGCTCATGAATACCGTTATAAAGCGGGAGACCTATCGGTAGACTGCCGATTGCGCCAAGTTGTCTTCCGCTCAAAGTGGACCCCTGAGTTCCGCTGCATCGTGGTACACCCGGTAAGCCCGACACGTCCCAACTGAAAGAGGCGATCGCGATGCTCAACGTTCCAACTTGGCATCCATGGTGATCGTGGTGTTCAACAGCCGAGAAATAGGACAACCGGTCTTGGCCGCTTGCGTGGCCTTGTCCCAGGCCGCTTCATCCGCCTTGGGGACCTTGCCTTTGACGTTCAGAGCGATATTCATCACCGTCCACCCCGCCTCCACTTTATCGAAGGTGACGGTGGCCTTGGTCTCCAGTTTCTCCGGTGTCAGGCCTGCTTCACCCAACTGAGCCGAGAGCGCCATGGTGAAACAACCGGCATGGGCGGCAGCGACGAGCTCTTCCGGGTTGGTGCCTTTGCCGTTCTCAAATCTCGTTGAGAAGGAGTATTGTGTGTGTGACAGGACTCCGCTTTCAGTGGACACAGTGCCCTTCCCGCTCTTCAAATCACCTTGCCATACTGCAGACCCAGTGCGTTTCATAAATGCCCCCATATGAGAAGAAAAGTTGAATGATGGCAATCGGTAGACATATCGCCTACCGATCTTTGTCACAAGTTTCGGCATTATGTGCCCCGGACAAGTCGGATTGAGCTAGGGTTTACCCGAGTCCGAGGCCAGTCCACGAGGAATTGGTTTATCGGAGCCTGGATGCGCGTGACAAAAACTTACAATGAACATGCCGTGAGAATTATTGTGAGCGGAATGAGGGACTTACCTAAAAATCGCTTCTACCCTCACGTCCTATTTGATTTTGTCTGTCCGGGTAGCGGGCAGCGACATCACGTCGACTCTTTGCTAACGGAGTCGATCCATTTTTGGACCATCTGTTCTAGTTGAGCAAGAAACGGGCGCTGCCCCGGCAGGATCTTACGATGCGCGGTGGAGACGTCAAACCATTCGGCCCGATCGACCTCAGGAAATGCTTGAACTTTCCCAGACTTCGGCGGCCACTCCAAACTGTAACTGGTGCTTCGGATCGATGTCGCATCGATATCGCCTTGTACAGCCCAGACGGAAATGACTTTCCCGCTGGGTTGGCGTACCGGCATCAGAGGAACCGTCTCGCCGTGAATTTCATAACCGGTTTCTTCGTGAAATTCACGCTTGGCGGCCTCCAGCGCATCGGCACTTTCGTCGTATTCACCCTTCGGAATCGACCAGGCTCCATCGTCTTTCTTTGCCCAGAAAGGCCCGCCGGGATGAACCAGCAGCGTTTGGAGGGTGTGGCGCCGCATTCGATAGAGCAGGATCCCGGCGCTCAGCTTTTTCCCCATGCTTTGGCTTACGCCGAATAGGATCGCAATTTCCAGTGAGAAATATGGAGCGAGAGAGAGCGAATCTTAAGCCGCTACCTGAGCGGGATGTGAAGGATCGTGCGCTTGACGCGTTCGTAAACGCCAACTCAGGACGACCATCAAGATGCCGAACGCTATAGCATATGCGCCAAGGTACCAAACCAGCCCGATGGCGCCGGCATCAGGGAACAATGCGAGAAGAAAGCCGAGGCCTGCTGACAGGATACCCGACAGGGCCATCAACCACTCCCCCTCTATTTCTTTGCGCAGCCTCACTGCAGCGGCTATCTCCAATCCTCCCGTAAGGATTGCCCAAGCTGAAACTACATAGACCAACGCAAGCGCGGTGATGCCGGGCAGGACAAAGCTGATCACTGCCGCACCAATCCCGGCGATACCCGAGAGCAGTAGAGTCCACCAAGGCTTCTGGGGCCTAGTTTGTCGCCACGCAGCTACGAGGTTCAGGACACCGTCAAAGAAGGCATAGGCCCCGAACAGATACACCAGCGCGAGCAAGGTGGCAACCGGCATGAAGAACGCCACGATGCCGAGGAGAATGCCGAGCACCCCCCGGAGCGTGATCGCCCACCAGCGCATGGGGAGCTTATTCAGCCTATCTTCAAGTGAGTTGGCCGCGGGCCTGTTCATACATCCAGCATACAGTTCCTCGTGCCATGAGAAGACCGGTGAATCCCCCAGCTTCATTCTTTAGCCATGTGGAAGAGGGGCGTATGTCAGCCATAGTCCATCGTATGTGACACTGACGTTGGTATGTGAACCGACGATGTGTTGGTAGAGTCGATTTTGTCAGCCAAACGATTCAATCCGCGCCATAATTCCATTTTTACGCACGATATGATTCCAGTGCCTTCCGACCATTGTCCACTTGCACCGTGCACTGCGGCCATTGATCTTTCGAAAATGCGAGAGGCTCCTGCTTCACCAACCATGCACCCGCGCCATGCACCCCGCGTGAGTCCGTTGTAGCGAAGTCTAAACATATGTTGTATCCTGTCGCGACTCAGGCCAGTCTTTCTCCCTCCGCGTCAGCACGACGAAGACGGAGTTCCATAGCGTTGTCGAGCGACGGCGCCAAGCTTCCGGTATTGAAATCGCTCTAGGAAAAGTGCCGCTGTTCAGCGAACGTGACTCCAAGACGGAATACTGAGCGAGTTTCTGATGGAGCTCCATTTTCGACTTGTGAAAAGACGTTAAAAATATGAAGACTCATCCTATCCCGGCTTCCACCGATTCAAAAGATGGGATATCTCCCCGAACAGTCGCGTACGTGGGCGATTGCAATTCGACGCGGTCCACCTGGGCTCCTGACTCCTGGCAACGGAAACGAGCCACCCAACAGCCGGTTTATAGGGATTGTGCAGGTCTTGAGAAGGTCGTCGCCCAACTCGAAAAGTTCCCTCCGTTGGTGACAAGTTGGGAAGTCGAGGCCCTGAAAGCCCAGCTTGCCGAAGCGGCCAGAGGAGAACGATTTGTGTTGCAGGGCGGCGACTGCGCCGAAAGCTTCGAAGAATGTCAGCCTCAGGCCATTGTCAATAAACTCAAAATATTGCTTCAGATGAGCCTGATTGTCATCCATGGAAGCAAGAAGCCGGTGACTCGAGTCGGACGATTTGCGGGGCAATATGCAAAGCCACGGTCGGCTGAAACCGAAACGAGGGGCGGCATAACGTTGCCGACCTACAGAGGGGACATGATTAATCGCCCTGGATTTACGGAGGCTGATCGCTCACCCGACCCGGTGTTGCTGCTCCGGGCATACGAACGGGCTGCCCTGACAATGAACTTCATCCGTTCCCTCACCATAGGCGGATTTGCGGACCTCCATCATCCGGAAAACTGGGACCTCGGTTTCACCTGTCAATCTCCACTTGCAGATGAGTGGAAACGTGTGACTCACTCGATCGGGGAATCGATTCATTTCACGGAAGCACTCAGTGGCGCCACGATTGCAGAGTTGAGCCATGTCGACTTCTTTACGAGCCATGAGGGGTTGCACCTGCTGTACGAGCAAGCTCAGACGCGATCCGTCCCACGTCGGGTGGGGGTATATAATTTGTCGACACATTTTCCTTGGATCGGCAACCGAACCCGAGCATTGGACGGGGCCCATGTTGAATATTTTCGAGGCATAGCCAATCCCATCGCCGTTAAGATCGGGCCGGACATCACGTCGGACGAACTGCTTGCGCTTATCGACATCTTGAACCCTGAAAATGAACCAGGTCGACTTTCGCTGATTCACCGGTTTGGTGCGGAGAAAATATCCGACAGCTTGCCCCCGCTTCTGCACGCCGTCCAAGAGGCGAAAAGAATGGTGCTCTGGTGTTGTGATCCGATGCACGGAAATACAAAGATGACCGGCGCAGGGATTAAGACCAGGTATTTTCAAGATATTCGTGAAGAGCTGGAGCGGGCATTTCACATTCATCAAGCCGAAGGAACGTATCTGAGCGGCCTCCACATCGAATTGACCGGCGAGAATGTAACGGAATGTATCGGTGGACCGCGAGAACTCACGGAAACGGATTTGGATCGGACATATACAACTCTCTGCGATCCCAGGCTCAATTATGAACAAGCGTTGGAAATGGCGATGCTGCTCTCGAGGCTCATCGCCTGTCGGGAACGCCCATGAGATACAAGCGTCGGTAAAACTCCTATGAACAACAGTTCGCTCATCAAGGTAACTCGTACAGGGCCGGGTCAGCGAGAATATGCGGATCGACGTCGGATGGTCTGGATACTGTAGATCAAGGCGAGCTTTTCTCGAGTGACATCCCTCCCAACACTGAACTGCGCGCGATCTCTTTTGATTCGCTTGATACCTCCCCCGCCCACATAAGCCTCCCTGCCAGGGCTACTACCTCCTTCGTACACCTGTATCTCCATACCGGTTCGGGCCCCTCGACAGGACGGATCAGAACCGCCGGTTCGGCAGATCGAATTTTTCAATCACCTGCTGTAGCGATGAAGAACCATGACCAAATGTTCGGTGCACATCCACGCTGGTCTAAAAGCTCCATAAGGTCAGCGTGACCTCGCCCCAAATGAAGAGGGGCGCAGTCTGCGTTCGGTCTATTGACCGTAATCTTACCCTAGTACATTCATGACGAAATATGGTACCGTGCCGCGTCGCACCCCAGTCGTCACAACCTCTACAGCGGGCTTATATCATGAGGCGTGCGGGGATTCTCACCGGCGGTGTCGTTGCGCTGATACTCCTCGGCGTGGTGTGCATCCCGAGACATGTCTCCTCGCCGGCACGGCCCACGGCCGTGGCTTACGCTACCTTTCACGCCAGCGTCGAACAGGGCATCTTGGTGCTTCGCGGTTCGTTGCCCAATGAGCGCAGTAAGGCGACTCTTCTTGAGCAGGCTCATGCCATCTCTTCGAAGGCGCGATTGCGCGTGGTGGACCAGTTTACGGTCGATAAGCAGATCAAAGCGGCCGTGTGGATGGACACGGTTCCGCAACTCTTGCCGATCTTGGGCTTGATGGTGGACCGGGGTTCCATTCTCATCGACGGACGTTCGCTGGTGGTGAACGGTCAGGTTGCCGGTCATCGCGAGAAGGCTGAAATATTACAGGCCGTGGCGCCGGCGATACGGGCCGGCTTGAGAATCGAAGACCGTGTGACGGTGACGCCGGCGACATCCTCTTCTTCCCCCGCTGTTCCTTTGTCGGCGCTACAGCTGCTGTTGAATCAGGTCCTTGCGAAATCCTCGATCGAGTTTGAGCCCAAGAGCGCCACCATCACGACGAAAGGCCAGGCGGCGCTGGATCAAATTATCGCCCTTTTACGCAGAGCTCCCGATACGCCGATTGAAATCGCCGGCCATACCGATATCGGTGGTGAGGCCGAGTACAACATGCAGCTGAGCCGGCGACGCGCCGAAGCGGTCAAACAGTATCTGACCAGCCACGGGCTTACGAATCCGTTTACCACCGTCGGTTATGGCTCGACACGCCCACTCTCCCAGGGGAAACAACAACCGGGCCTCCACCGCAATGAACGGATTGAATTACTGATGTAAGGACGGAGTGACCTATGATCACATTGATTACCCAGATGGTCGGATGCCTCCTCGTCGCGGCAGGGATTGGTGTCGCGGTCGGCTGGTTGTTGCGCGGGCTTCCGAAGAATTCGATCGAGCAACCATATGAGGACCTTGCCAATTTGTTGCGGACCAAGGAGCACGCGCTGGAGACCACGTCACACGATTTGAAGGTGAAGACCTCCGCGATGCAGATTCTTGAACAAAAGATCATGTCGTCCGAAACGCTGTACTCCTCGGCCCAACGAGAGCTCACCGCGCGGGCCGAACGAGTGAAGGCACTCGAAGCGGAATTGGCCTCGCGGTCGAAACGGCTGGCGGATGCGGAAGCAGAAGGAGTGGCGGCACGTCAACGCGCGAACGAGAGTGCGTCCGTCGCCGCCGCCCAGGCTGAAGAGCTCCGTGGGGCGCAACAGGCCTGTCGGGCCGCGGACCAGGCGCGCGAGGTGATGGAGCAGGAAATCCGGGTGCTGCGGGAACATATCGCGCAACTCAACGAAGGTCTCGCCGATCGGGACCGCCTCCGTGCCCAAGTGGTGAAACTGGAATCGCTGCAAGGCCGCGTCCATCAACTGGAGGTCGAGCTGAGCGATCGGGAAGCCGCCCATCGGGGCACGATCCAGCAATTCGAACGAGCGCTCGCCGAACGCGAGCAGCGGATCGCGGACTTTGATGTTGTCGCGGCCACCCAGGCGGACGAACTGCGCGCCGCCCAGCAGGCCTGTCAGACGGCCGAGCAAGCTCGTGAAGTGCTGAAGGAGGAGATCCGGGTGTTGCGCGAGCAAATCACACAACTGAACGAGGGGCTGGCTGACCGCGACCGGCTGCGCGCCCAGGTGAAGCAGCTGGAGGCGGTACAAAGTCGTGTTCATCAGCTGGAGGTCGAACTGAGCGACCGGGAAGCCACCCACCGCGGCACGATCCAGCAGCTGGAGCGGTCCATCACGGAACGGGATCGTCGCATCGGTGAGTTTGACGCGATCGCCGCCGCCCAGGCTGAAGAGCTCCGTGGGGCGCAACAGGCCTGTCGGGCCGCGGACCAGGCGCGCGAGGTGATGGAGCAGGAAATCCGGGTGCTGCGGGAACATATCGCGCAACTCAACGAAGGTCTCGCCGATCGGGACCGCCTCCGTGCCCAAGTGGTGAAACTGGAATCGCTGCAAGGCCGCGTCCATCAACTGGAGGTCGAGCTGAGCGATCGGGAAGCCGCCCATCGGGGCACGATCCAACAATTCGAACGGTCCATTACGGAGCGAGACCGTCGCATTGAAGAGCTGGTGCCGGTGACCCACCTCCTTCGGCAGAAAGAGTCGGACCTCCAGGAATGGGAAAGAAAATACGAGCGCACCGTCCGGGAACACGAGGTGGAGGTGGCGAACCTCCAAGAGCAATGCGCGACACAGGACCAACTCCGCGCGCAACATCTGCTCGACGAGCAACAGCTGCACGAACGAGACGAACAGATCGCGGCCCTTCACCGTCAGCTGCACGACCTGCAAGCGGAGCGTCAACGTCTACTGGAGGAGGTACAGTGTATTCCGGGGAAGGATGAACACATCGATCGCCTGCAAAAACGCCTTAAAGAAATGCGGGCGGCGCTGCGCTCGAACGGCGCTCCGGCGCCCGGACCGTCTCGTCAGGCACGACACAATGGAGCCGAGCCTCACTCCCAAGGAGGACCGCCCAAGGCGGGTAAGGATCGTCAGGAAGACGATCTCAAAAAGATTTCCGGGATCGGGCCGGCTTTTGCGCACACCCTCAATAAAATGGGCACCCGCACATTCATTCAAATTGCCCGTTGGAAACCGGAAGATATCGCAAAGATCGCCAAAAAACTCGATACCGACCCCGAGCGCATCAAACGAGATAACTGGATCGCGGCCGCCAAGAAGCAACATTACCGAAAGTACGGGGAACGGCTTTAACAGCCGTTGAAAAACCGCGCAGCGCTCACCAGGTTGGCTGCCGCACATACAAGTAATGTATCACCGTTCTTCTTCCGGCGACGCACCATAATCGGTTTATCGACGCCGGCTCCGTGAGAGACGACGCGGCGTGATCCGTCGTTGACTCCTTCTCACGCCCTGACTACAATCCCGCAACGAGGTTTACCTTTCGTGGCTTCCTCTTTCGTTCATCTTCATCTTCATACCCAATTCAGTCTTCTCGACGGCGCCAATCAGATTGAGCCGCTGGTCCGGCAGATCAAATCGTTCAATCAGCCGGCAGTGGCGATGACGGACCATGGCAATATGTTCGGTGCGGTGGAGTTTTATCGCAAAGCCAAAGAGGTGGGCATCAGGCCGATCGTCGGCTGTGAAGCCTACATGGCGCTTGGCAGTCGTCATGCCAAGAAAGACAGCGGTCTCGCACATAACGATTACTATCATTTGATTCTCCTCGCGAGGAATCTGACCGGGTATCAAAACCTCATCAAGCTGGTCAGCAAAGGATATCTTGAAGGATTTTATTATAAGCCCCGCATCGACAAGGAGTTGTTGAAGTTACACCACGAGGGCATCATCGCGCTTTCCGGTTGCCTGAGCGGCGAGATTCCCTATTTGATCGGGCAAAAAGATATGCCGGGTGCCATGGCGGTCGCCGGCGAATTCCACGAGATCTTCGGAAAGGATCATTTCTACCTCGAGGTGCAGGCGAACGGTCTCGATCATCAGCGGGTGGCCAATGCCGGCTTGATGGAAATTCACAAGAAGCTCGGGATTCCGCTGGTGGGCACGAATGATTGTCACTATTTGAAAAAGGAAGACGCGCGTCCGCATGAACTGATGTTGTGCCTGCAGACGGGAAAAACGGTCAGCGATCCCAACCGGATGAAGTTCGACACGGATCAATTGTATGTGAAGTCAACGGAGGAAATCGCGCCGGCGTTCGCGGAATTTCCCGGCGCCGTGGCGAACACTTGCCGCATCGCCGAATACTGCGACCTCGATCTCCCGCTGAACAAAACGTATCTTCCCCAATATCGCGTCCCGGACGGGTTCAAAGACCGTGAGTCCTATTTGGAACATCTCGCGCTGGCCGGGTTGAAGGAGCGGTTGAAGGAACGGCCCGGGCGGGTCGCCTCCGCCGTCTACGATCAGCGCCTCCGAGAAGAGTTGATGGTGATCTGCTCGATGGGATTTGCCGGCTACTTTCTCATCGTGTGGGACATCATCCGCTTTGCCCGGTCTCGAGGCATTCCAGTAGGACCGGGTCGAGGCTCTGCCGCCGGCAGCCTTGTCGCGTATGCGCTGCGTATTACAGATCTTGATCCGCTTGTTTATACATTATTGTTCGAGCGATTCTTGAATCCGGAGCGGGTCTCTCTCCCCGATATCGACATGGATTTCTGCATGGATCGCCGCGGGGAAGTGATCAATTACGTGGTGGAAAAGTATGGCACCGATCACGTCGCTCAAATCATTACCTTTGGAACGCTCGGAGCCAAGGCCGCGATCCGCGATGTGGGACGCGTGTTGGAAATGTCCTACGCCGACGCGGATAAGGTGGCGAAACTGATCCCCAATCAGTTGAACATCACACTGGAGCAGGCGTTGGAGACGGAGCCTCGCTTGCGCGAGCTGGTGGAGACGGATCCTAAAGTCAAAGAGCTCATGGCCAATGCGCAATCCCTGGAGGGACTGGCCCGTCATGCGTCGACTCATGCGGCGGGTGTCGTGATTTCCGAGGGGCCGCTCACCGATCACGTGCCGCTCTACAAAGGCGCGAACGACGAAATCGTGACCCAGTACTCGATGGGAGACGTCGAAAAAATCGGGTTGGTCAAGTTCGACTTCCTCGGGCTTAAGACCCTCACGATGATTCGGCGGGCGGAGACCCTGATCAAGGAAACGCATCCCGACGCGCCGCCGCTCGTGGTCGATCAGGTACCCTTCGATGACCCGGTGACCTTTGCCCTCCTCAGCTCCGGAAAAACGACGGGGCTGTTCCAGTTGGAGAGCTCCGGCATGCGGGATCTCCTCACGGGACTGAAGCCCGACCGGTTCGAGGACATCATCGCCATTATCGCGCTGTACCGGCCTGGACCGATGGATCTTATTCCCGATTTCATCAAGCGAAAGCAGGGCAAGGTTCCGATTACCTATGAAGCTCCTGAACTGGAGCCGATTCTCAAGGATACCTATGGGGTGATCGTCTATCAGGAACAAGTCATGGCCATTGCGAACAAGATGGCCGGTTTCTCGTTGGGTCAGGCCGATATTCTTCGGCGCGCGATGGGCAAAAAGAAGCCGGAAGAGATGGAAAAATTGCGGGCCAAGTTCCTCGACGGCGCGAGACACAAGAACATCCCCGAGAAAAAAGCGGAAAAACTTTACGAACTGATTCAAAAGTTCGCCGGATACGGCTTCAATAAGTCGCATGCCGCCGCCTATGCCGTGGTCTGCTACCAGACGGCGTACTTGAAAGCTCACTACCCGACTGAATTCATGGCGGCCCTGATGACGACCGATATGGGCAACCAAGACAAACTAGTCGGATACTTCACCGAATGTCGGGATCTGGGTATCAAGGTGCTGGGGCCTGACGTGAACGCCAGCCGAACCAACTTTGCCGTCGCCGCAGGGGCGATCCGATTCGGTTTAGCGGCGATCAAGAACGTCGGTGAGGGTGCCGTGGAGTCGGTCTTGGAGGTGAGGAAGCAAGGCGGCCCCTTCAGATCGTTTTTTGACTTTTGCCGAAGAGTCGATCTTCACAAGGTGAATAAGCGGATGCTGGAAGGTCTGATCAAAGCGGGCGCGTTCGATTCCACCGGTGCCAAGCGCGCCCAACTGATGGCG
The DNA here is from genome assembly GCA_964465695.1 of uncultured Nitrospira sp. Taxonomy (GTDB): domain Bacteria; phylum Nitrospirota; class Nitrospiria; order Nitrospirales; family Nitrospiraceae; genus Nitrospira_D. Next base: position 3,463 of record CAYXKP010000116.1, on the reverse strand, counting down.
GTGCTCGACCAAGCCGTGGAAGAGGGTGCGGCCGCCCAGCGCGAGCGTGAGCTCGGGCAAACCAGCATCTTCGGAGAGGAGCTCAGCGGGCACACCGCCTCCTCGGCCTTGCCGACTCCCCCGCTGCCTTCGATGGCGGAATGGGACCAAACGGAACGATTGAAGTACGAACGGGAACTGACCGGGTTCTATATTTCCGCCCATCCGCTGACCCGCTACGAAGCGACGCTGGGTGCCTTGTCCACCGCCACGACGGCGGGATTGAAAGACTGTGTCGACGGCTGCGAGATCAAGATCTGCGGGATCATTGCGGCGGTCAAATCGATGCTGACAAAAAAGGGAGACCGAATGGCCTATCTCACGGTGGAAGACCTGCAAGGGACCGCGGAAGTCATCGTGTTTCCTGATTTGTTCAGGACTGCCGGTGAAGTGATCGCTCCGGAGCGCATCGTGCGGATCACCGGTACGATCGATCGCGGGGACAAGGGCACCAAAATTCGGGGAAGCAAGATCGAACCGTTGGCTGACGTTCAGGCCCAGTCGATCAAACATATCCGTATCCGCCTCACGGATCGTCCGGAGGTCCGGGAGCAATTACCTCGATTGTTGGACATCTTCCGGCGGCATCCGGGCACTACTTCGATCTCCATGCTGTTTCGGACCGAGGCCACCTTGGAAGCCGAAACCAATCCTCTCCCTAACCTGACCGTCTGCCCCAGCGACCATTTTGTGTCGGATGTTGAGGAAGTGCTAGGCAAAGGGACCCTTTCTTTGCTATCTTAGGGGCTCACGCCGGGCGTTCGACCGATCCTTATACGGAATTGAACAAGACGATGCGCGATTACCTCGAGTTTGAAAAACCGATCCGGGAGATCGAAGAGAAGATCGAGAAACTTTCCGCGACGGCAACCAACGGGAAATCATCGGCTCAAAACGACATTCGGAAGCTTCGTGCGAAGCTGGCTCAAGCCGAGCACGAGCTCTACAAAAATCTGACCCCCTGGCAAAGAACACAACTGGCCCGCCATCCGCAGCGCCCAAGCACACTGGACTACATCAATGAACTGACCCGAGACTTTCTTGAGCTTCACGGCGACCGTGTGTTCGGAGACGATCGGGCCATCGTGGGAGGATTTGCCCGATTCAACGACCGCCCTGTGATGATCATCGGTCATCAGAAGGGCAGAACCCTCAAAGAGCGCATGCAGCGGAACTTCGGCATGCCGAATCCGGAAGGGTATCGAAAGGCGCTCCGCCTCATGAAGATGGCGGAAAAGTTCAACCGCCCGATCCTCACCTTTATCGATACGCCCGGTGCCTATCCCGGCATCGGGGCCGAAGAACGCGGGCAAGCGGAAGCCATCGCCCGCAATCTGTTCGTCATGTCTCGATTGACCGTCCCGATCATTTCCGTGGTCATCGGTGAAGGAGGCAGCGGAGGCGCCTTAGCACTCGGGGTCGCCGACCGTGTTCTGATGCTGGAACATTCCATCTATTCGGTCATTTCCCCCGAAGGCTGTGCCGCAATCCTTTGGGACAGTCCGGAGAAGGTTCCCGATGCCGCTTCTGCACTGAAAATGACGGCGAACGACCTGCTTGAACTCGGCGTGATCGATACGATTGTTTCCGAGCCGCTGGGCGGGGCTCATCGCGAGCCGCGGGCTGTGTGCGAACTGGTCGGAAAGGCATTGACGAACCAGCTGTTTGACTTACTCGATCTGCCTGCAGAGCAACTTCTTGCCCAACGGGATCAGAAATACCGAAAAATGGGCGCCGTCACCGGTCTTCTCCCCGTCCAAGCCTGATCACTTCATCGATCCTTCAAGAGACCCGTGCAAGAGACCCGTGGTGGTGAATCGTCGATGGATGGCGGCCAGAATATGCTCCGCCAGTTCCCGCCGGCAGGGATTGAGCACCGCCGCTTCGAGATAGCGATCGACCGTTCGAGGTAATTTCCGCCACCATGCACGCGCGGAGACCCGGGCCTGCTCGGCGGCGGCTGCGTCGCTTCCGAGCATGCGGCGTATCTCCTGTTCAAAAAATTCCACATGGACGAGTTCATCCTCCCGGATCGAAGCCAAATCGGGGCGTAACGTAACGAGCAACGTCGCGAATTCCAGCCCCAGCGACTCATACCCATAGAGCTGAACGGCCAGGGCGGGCCATTGTCTTGGCACGGACGGAAGACGCTCCCGTTCGCGAGGTCGGCGGCCGATCATGGTTTCAAACCGAGCCAAATGCTCTTGCTCATCTTCCTCGTGTTTTCGAAGAAAGGCATAGACGTTCGGAGGAACGTCTTGTAACCGTGCCGACCGTACCGTCCACAGCGCCATGGCTTCGGCTTTGAGAAACCGTTCCAACAGAGCGGTCTCGCACTCCGGTGGGAGTCGGATGGACGGAGCCATATCGGAGAACATGATGTCCTATAGTACGCAACATCGCCCGGTTATCCAAGCTCTCCAGTCCGGACGGACGAGGAGGGTTGACTGACATCCATCATCTGTGTACATCTTACGCACAGCCACTCACCGGACCGACGGCAACCTCTGGCAACAGGGTTTCTGGTCGGTTAACCATGAGGCAACACCTATGACACGTCCTACCGGTACCATGTCTCTGGTCGCTCAACGGGTGATGCTCTGCATGCTCGCTGCGCTCTTGTTCTTGGAAGTCGGCTGTGTCAGTCGACGGACCTACGAGAAAATCAAGGCGGAGACGTTGGAACAGACCCAGGCTCTAGAAGCGGTTCGAGAGGATATCAGAGAGCTGGACCGGGACATCATAGAATTGCAGGCTTCCAACCGACGTGAAGATGCCGTCACGTCCGAACTGCGGGCTGCCATTCAGCGGGAAGAAGAACAGTGGCCGATCATGAGACAGCGGGCGGAGAACACCCTCGCCTCGCTCAAAACTCAGGTGGCAACGTTAATGAATCAGAGTTGGCATCTTGCCCGGAAGATCGTGGATATTCGGCAGGAAAGCGCCGCCTTGAGAGCGAAGGTGGCTCAGTATAAGGAGGAAATAGAACAGGCCCAATCGTCGATGCCGGCAGCTTCGATCTCGGACAGGCCGTCCACAACGCAATCCACCGTCATAGAGGCGCCTCCTCCGGTACCGACCAATGTGACCGAGGCACCACCACAAATCACGCAACCCAATCCGACTCCTCCGAGTCTTCCTTCTGCAAAGCCGCCCGCCCCTTCACCGTCCGTGAAAGTCGACTCTCCATCGGCAGACGACTCATGGATCGGAATGATCACCGGCTGGTTCATCAAATTCTGGAATTGGTTATTCGGGTAATACGAAGCCGCACACTCCTGCCCCGTTCCACACCATTGCTTACGGGAGCCGTACGGAATGTCGTTGAGCCCACTCGGCGGCCGCCCGTCCGGCGAGACGGCCGGTCGCCAGACAAGCCGTAATGAGATATCCTCCGGTCGGCGCTTCCCAGTCCAGCATTTCT
>CAYXKP010000115.1:0-14757 GCA_964465695.1 uncultured Nitrospira sp. | reverse complement strand
AAACTCATGAGGTCCGGTGATGACTTCGATGGATTTCCCGCCGGTCTTGACGTCCTCGGCTCCGGCCTCCAATGCCAAGGACAGCAGCGTGTCCTCATCGACCTTCCCCGGCTCAAGCGTCAACAGCCCTTTCTTCTGAAACTGCCACGCCACGGCGCCCGCCTCGGCCATATTGCCGTGATTTTTCGTGAACAGGCTTCGAATCTCCGCCACGGTTCGATTGCGATTATCGCTCGTGATTTCCAAAAGAAGCGCCGTCCCTCCCGGGCCATAGCCTTCCAGCGAAAACTCTTCATAGGTCACGCCGGGTAGCTCTCCCGTTCCACGCTGGATGGCTTTCTTCATCGTGTCGCCTGGCATATTGGCTTCTTTGGCTTTCGCAATGGCCAAACGTAATCGTGGATTTCCATCCGGATCCCCTCCGGATCGGGCCGCGATCGTGAGTTCCCTGATGATTCGTGTAAAAATCTTCCCGCGCTTGGCGTCTTGCGCCGACTTATGGCGCTTGATGGTCGCCCAATGACTGTGTCCACCCATGTGTGTCCTCCTCTATCCCGCCTCACCCTCTCGGCCGGTTAGAGATGTGTTGGATAGTCGTGTACAGGTCGGCTAGACGTAGCACAGGCTTCCGAAAGGTGTCAAACTGCATCCCGGTCCATCACATGCACATGCGCTATTCGGAATAGACGAGAAGGAGAAGGCCAAACAGGATCACGGAGCCGGCCCAAGCCACTTCCGCCCATTTCACGAACCGCCGTGGCGCACCAGGCATCCATGAAGCCATCGCCTTTGAGAAGGCGGCACCGACTCCCACAGTTCCCAATAAGGCATGGTGAAACTCGATCCTCTCATTGGCCGGGTGATTCCCGTGTGAATGGACGAACAACAGCAACCCTCCGATCAGCGTCAAGAAAACCAATGGAGCCGCCCATGCCGGGTGTCGAACCCTGCCGATTCGACGGAGCGTTTCACATACGGCTATCGCCACCGCCAGAACGCTATAGATTTTGTGCTCGATGATTTCCCGGTCATGGCCGAAAAACGTTTCGACAAAGCCGAGTGAGCCGATCGGCCAGGCATCGTGGTCGCTCCAGACCAACAGATACAGCCCGGTGGTACCGAGAGCACCGGGCAAAATGAGACGAGTCCAGAACGGCAATGGAAGCTGTAGGGCATAGCCTAACTCGGCGAGTCCGAAAAGCACATCGCATAGACCGGCGAAATGATGATTAAACTCCGAATAGGCGATTCCTTCTGAGGATCCTTCCCAACTTCCCCCGACGTGTCCGCGATGCTCATTTAGCACCGCTGCTTCGCCCGAGGCAGCGTGATGGTCCAAATGCGATTGTGCATGGCCTTCTGACATCCCGGTGAGCGGCACGATGACCAACAGGATGACCGACACCAGGTAAGACCACCGCTTTACACACTGACACAGAAGCTCACTTGGCTCGTAAGCCCGCAGATAATTCATTTAGAGGGGGTCTCTTATATCGGTTCGAAACACAGAAGATGGCTGAAGGCCAACGGTAAGCACAACCACTGAATGAGCGCGAACAACAGGAAGGCCCATCCAGGCGGCCGGATGGGCCTTCCCATTTCCCATGAAAATAGGCCGCTCTTACATAAACTTCAGGAACTTATCCTTCGCTTCATCCATCACCTGCGCCGTGATGGTCGCCACTCCACGTTCCTTCGCCAGACGCTCGATTTCTTTCCGAGCCATGGGACGGATGAAGTCCGGGATGTTTTCAAGCCGTTGTTCCGCCTCGCGCGACCAGGTCATCCCGTTGGGCGAATCGTTCTTCGAATCATCCATCACTTGCAGCGTGATGGTTTTAAAACCATGTTTTCGCGCATAAGTCTCGACGCTCCCCTGAACCATCGGCTTCACAAAGGCGGGCAGGCGATCGAGTTTTTCCTTCGCATCCGGTGTCCAGGTGAACTCGGATGGCCCTGAAGCGGCGCCATTTCCCGGCTTGCCGGTGGCGGTCAGCCCCATTTCGGCCACCATGGCAGAGAACGGACAGCCGCTTGTTTTTTCAGGCGCTTTAGCCGGCGAGGCAGTTGTAGCGGCTATGGTCGGCGCATTCACAGGTGGTTTATTTGTCGCGGGGGCAGTGGGACCGTTTCCCGCTAAGGCCCGCAACCCTTCCATTGAGGCCGCCGGCTCAGCCCGTGCTCCCAGCTTCAATCCCAACGCATTCATCATGTTCGTTTCGCCGGCATTCGTTACCATCGAAAACTTCGCGTTGCAGGATGGACAGGCGAAAAAGACTCCCAGCGATCCCTCCTCCGGCTTTTCGACCTTCTCGAGACTCATATAGGTTTCACAGTTGAGACAGACAAATTTCATAAAGACTCCTCATCCCTCCGCCCAAGTGATTCTGAGAGCGTTTCTAGCCGTCAGCATTAAGAAACTTACGCTATCACAAGGGTTTTCGGGGAGTCAAACCGGATGGCACTTGCGTCGTCAGTGTCGTCGTGGTGGCCGAGAGTGTGGTCGCATTCACCCCATTGAATTTGATTTGATTTAAGCCCGCCGTGGAGCTGAACCTATTGCCGGTGATCGTCACCATGCGAGTGACAGGTCCGGAGGTTGGCGATACGGCAGTCAGCACTGGAGCGGAGGCATTCACCGTGAAGGTTGTGGTGGCGGAACCGGTAGAAGTCGTCACCGTGACCGTCGAGGCGCCTGAAGTTGCAGAAAAGGAAATTTGGAACGTGGCGGCAATGGAGGTCGGTGTCGTGACCACATTGCGAACGAGAATGCCGGGATTATTCGTGGCCAGCGAGGCACCGGTCAGGTTCGTACCAGTGAGCGAGACGTTGACCGTCGCGCCCGCATTGCCGGTATTCGGGGTAAATGCCGTGATGGTTGGCGCGCCAACGCCACCAGTATTGCGCGTGATGGACAGCAGATTGCCAACGGCGTCATACGTGTAGGTCGCGACATTTCCCTGCCCGTCGATCACTTGCGAGAGTCGGCCCAGGTCGTCGTAGATGTATTGGGCTTGATCAGCAATGGTTCGCGTTGGGACGAACACACAGAGCAGTATCACACACGTAACAACCGACACGAGTTTGCCAAACGTCATCTGCTTCATCCTCTGTCCTTCATCCCTGATGAGAAACCTCTTTCCCTTCTAGAACCCATCACGCCCAATCACCTCTTAAAGAACTGCCCCTCCCCTTTTCTTTCTATATCCCTATTTTCTCCCCGCCATCCTAGACATAGATCCGTTGGTCCCCATTACAAATTTGGTATGCCTCATAATCTTCGTTATCGAATACCGTCACAACATCGTCATTCGAAAATTTGAGTATGAGTGTTCCGTCCGGATCTCCATGCGCCGAGACCACTGATTTACCTACTAGTCCTAATAAGCTAGCCGCAGATAGGGGATTGTTTTCGTCTCCATCCCACTCAGCCTCTACACCTTCCGAGATATGCTCTATATGGCTTTGGACGGATAGCGAGACCGATTCATGAAAATGAAATTGAACGTCGTAAGGTCCCACAGCAATTTGCATAAGCTCCTTGCCAATGAAAAAGCTTAAGTCCACATCAGGATTTAATCCGTACATCGTGGTCACATTCACAAACACATGGGAGTGTTGTTCATTACAAAGACGAACTTTCTCGCATCTCACACAACGAAGAGATCATCGCCGTGCCGAATGGTGTAGGACTCGTAATGTTCAGAATTGTCATACAGAGCTATTGTTTCACTATTGGAAAATCGCAACGTTAAGGTGCCATCAGTAAGAGCTTCAACATCTACAACCTTAGCTCCAACCAGCGACAACACACTCGCTGCATTAACGAGCGGCATGTCTTCGTCCCACACGGTAATCTTCCCCTGTGTTGAGTGTGAAAACTCACCACTAAACCCGATATGGATTCCATCACTAAAGAACCACTGAATTTGCCCTGGGCTAAAAGCGATCTGCTCTAATTCTTTCCCGAGGAAGAAACTTAAATCGATATCTTTTGGTAGGCCATACATGAATATTGGTACCCTTTAACTATTTGGCATATCCTGGAGGCAATGGCACATGATAATCCTGTTTCGCAGAAGTCGCTTTCCCAGTCGCCGGATTAATTGGGTTGCCCAGCTCATTACGTTGGTACCCAATAGCCATTCGGATACTTTGGATCTGCTCCCGGAGGCATAACGCGAATGGTATTGGCATTTCCTGTTGAACCTGGCTGCTGATAAATCGCGAGGGAAAAAAGGGGACACAGGGGAGAAAAGGTGTCAGGAACCATTGTTCCCCTTACGTTTTCTTTGGTCGTCCCCGAACGCGCAGCGTGGACCCGAGGCTCCAGCGCCGCACCATCTGCTCAACCCATGCTGGTGCTCCGAACGGCTGCCCCTTCGTTACACTCTGCCGAAGCGCGACGAGTTCGCGGTCCGTCTGCGGCGTGTTGACCCACATCAGCCAATCCGCCGGCTGGTCCACAGGCCATGCGGACAGCGGGACTGCGCTCGCGCCACCAACGCGTTGCCACGCACTGCCCCAACGCCACTGCTCTGCGCGCTCGACGAGACCGGCGCGCAAGGCATTCCGCTCGACATACCGGCAGACCGAGAGCACCGCGTCGCTCTGCTCCACGACGAAGGACTTGAAGCGTCCCTGATACACATGGCCGTGACCGACGGTGCGATGATGGGTATGCCATCGTTGGGTATGTGTGAGCGTGAGCCACCGCATGAAGCGCGAGAGATCGCCGTCCTGTCGTGGCTAGAGCACAAGATGCCAATGGTTCGGCATGACGCAATAGGCAAGCAGGCGCATGGCACTTCTGTCACAAGCTGTAGCTAACACCCGTTCAAAGGCGGAGTAATCACCATCCGTTTCAAACAGCGACACACGGCCGTTCGCTCGGTTCAGCGCATGATAGACGCAGTCACCGGGGGCCATGCGGAGGGGACGGCCCATTAGTTTTTACCGCTGCTCGTCATTGGAAATGGTTCCTGACACCTTTCTTGTCATGAAGGCCACCCTAGCACGGCCTCGGATAACTACGGAGCAATTGCTGAATTGCGGGATGGATCAAGAGGAATGCAACGAGAAGCCTAGCAGGTTAGAGCAACACGTCGGACGGCGTCGGTCTCTAAACGAATATTGAAAAACCCGCTTGGCTCTGATGGCCTGGGCCAAGACGCCACGACCTTTCAATTCATCAAGGATGCGAGAGGTGGCGGCGTTCCTCTGTCGGAAACAACGGCTTGAGAAAAGTTCTAGCCTGGACTTTCGGCGATTGGATGCCTACACTGCCTGCTGGAGCAGGCAAGACGCGTTGTAGATGCGAGGTTGACCATGAAATATCGAGTCGCGTTGTACAAATCAGAAGAAGGTTATGCCGTCTCCGTCCCCGGGCTTCCAGGTTGCTGGTCGCAAGGCACGACCGAGCAAGAAGCCATTCAAAACATCCAGGACGCCATCCGTGAATACTTGGCCGCCGTTGACGACGAAATCAAGGGACAAGATGTGCGTGAGATAGAAGTTGCGGTGTAGCGTTGCCTAAACTTCCCGGAATTAATCATCTTGATGCCAAACGTGCGCTCGAGAAAGTCGGCTATCGGGTGGTCCGCCAGAGCAAGCACATCGTGATGAGCAACGGCCAGCGAATCGTCACGATCCCTCGTCACAATCCTGTCAACGCCATCACCATGGGCGGAATCGTCCGTGATGCCGGTCTGACCGTTGATGAGTTCAGGGCGTTGCTATAAGGGATCAACGGTTCAGAGAGAAACGGCCGTGGCGCAGAAGACGCCGGTCCGATCGCCGGGTTAGATCGAATACTGAAAGACCGGTTTCGCTCCGATGGCCTGGGCCAAGACTCCCCGGCGTTTCAATTCGTCGAGGATGCGAGCCGTGGCGGCGTCAAAATCCGTGGGCCCCGTGAGGACAACGTCCGTGTTCGGCGGCGGTTCTTCCTCAGATTTGCTCATATGCACGGCGATGACCGGCGCGGGATGGACCAGGGTTCTGATCGCCTGGGACGCCTCGCGATAGGCCAAGCCGAAGGGATTGGTCGTCGAGACGACGATCAGACCGGTGTCGGTGAGCAGACGCGCCACTTCGCCGTAGCGCCGACCCATTTCCGTCGTCTGTCCCCGCTCTTCTTCGCTCAGATCGGCATCGAGCCCGCGGCGGAGGTTTTCGCCATCCAACAAGTAGGCATGACGCCCGTCCGCCACAAGGCGGCCCTCGAGCTTTCTGGCCAGGAATGATTTACCGGTGTGTCGTCCGCCGGTAATCAGGACGACCGCTGCTCGATGACCATACTGTTGTGCGCGGTCTTCGACGGTAACTTCCCCCTTGACCCACGCGAAGTCCCGCCGTCTGGCTTCTTCCCGGAGAAACTCCTGGTCGTCGTGGATTATTTCGGTGATGATGCCCCCACCCGCGATATCGTACTCATCCACCAGGACGAAGCGACCGGTGGCGTCGAACGAAGCCGAGAGGTCAAACGCGACCGGTACTTTGGTGCGTAGCGTCAGTTCTGCGACTTGGTTCTTACTGACCGCGTTGCTGCCCTGTTGTTGTGCCAGGTCCATCGTATCGATGATCCGATGGATGGCGGCGACCTCGCAGTCCACTTCCTTCGTCGCCACGCGCAAGAGGTATTTGCGCCCTTTTTCCAACGGCCTCTTGCCGAGCCAAAACAGATTGGCTCGAAAGGCGGTAGAGACGAGAGGCAGATGCTCCTGAAGGGAAGCGATTTCGCCTCGTTCCACGAAGATTTGCTCGTCGAGCGTGACACCGATCGATTGCCCGGCCTGACCTTCGGTCGGTTGCGGCTCAATATTGAACGCTTCCACGGTCCGGATGTTGGCCCGCTTGTTTGAGGGCGAAAAGACAAGATGATCGCCTACTTTGAGACGCCCGGCGGTAATTCGACCGGTGATGATGCGGCGCGCATCGAACTTATACACGTCCTGCACGGGCAATCGGAGGGGCTGTTCGGAACGGGCCGCCTCTTTCCGAAACGCGCTAAGGGTTTCCAAAACGGTTGACCCGCCGTACCAGGGCATCTGCTGGCTGCGATTCGCGATGTTGTCGCCGAGCTTCGCACTCACCGGAATAAACTGCGACGGGACAGCTTTGAACTGCCCCAGAAATTCCCGGTACTCCTTTTCGATCCCCTCGAACACGTCCTGCCGGTATCCGACCAAGTCCATTTTGTTGACCACCACCGCAAACTGCCGAACACCGAGCAGCGACAAGAGATAGCCGTGCTTCTTCGACTGTTCCTTGACCCCCTCCAAAGCATCGATGAGCAGCAGTGCCGCCTCGGCGCGCGCCGCGCCGGAAATCATGTTTTTGAGGAACTCTTTGTGACCGGGGGCGTCGATGATGATGTACTGCCGGCCTTTCCACATGAAAAACGTGCGAGCCGTATCGATCGTAATCCCTTGCTCCTGTTCCTCCAGGAAGGCATCGAAGAGGAACGCGTACTCGAATTCTTTCCCCTGTTGCTTGCAAATGGCCTGGACTTTTTCCAACTTGCCGTCGGGTAATGATCCGGTGTCGGCATAGAGCCGCCCGAGCAACGTGGACTTGCCGTGATCCACATGGCCGACGATGACGATATTTAAATTCTCAGACGGCTTTGTATCGGGTGTCTTCATAGTCCTTTCCATCTTACAGAATGTTCAAACAGGCAGGCCAGCGAGGCCGCAGGTGAGAAACAACCGGAGGCGTACTGTCTGAAGTACGTTGAGGATTGTTTCGATCTGAGAACGAAGCTGGATGCCTGTTTCAACATCTGCCTACATATATCCGTCTTTGCGCAGCAATTCCATCCCGCGGCCTTCGTCCTGCGCCCGTCCTGATCGTTCGGCCACGGTGGTATGTCGAAGCTCCTCGATGATGTCATCTACGTTCTTGGCGGTAGATTTGATCGGCGTGGTGCAGGGCGCACAGCCGAGGCTGCGATAGCGTGTGCCGTCGCCCTTGTCGAGATACAGATCGATGAACGGAATGTTCTCGAGCTTGATGTACTCCCAAATGTTGATTTCGGTCCAATCCAGCAGGGGGTGGATACGGATGTGCGTGCCGGGGGGAAACGTGGTCTTATACTGATCCCAAAGCTCCGGTGGCTGATCTCGGAAATCCCAGTCTCCGTGTTTATCACGCGGAGAGAAATAACGCTCCTTGGCTCTCGTTCCCTCTTCATCCGCGCGAACGCCCAGAATCACGCCGGTGTACCCTTTGTTTTCCAACAGCTGCTTGAGGCCGTTCGTCTTCAACGCCGTGCAACAGACCACCCGACCCATCGTGTGGTTCATGCCCGACGCCAAGGCCTCCTTGTTCTGGCCCACGACCAGATCCAGCCGCCATTCGCGTGCGAGACGGTCCCGGTACTCGATCATCGCCGGAATCTTGTAGCTGGTGTCGACATGAAGGAGCGGAAACGGCACATGTCCAAAGAAGGCTTTGCGGGCCAGCCACAGCAGCACGGTTGAATCCTTGCCCATCGACCACAGCATGGCAAGATTGTCAAAGTGTTTATAGGCTTCCCGCAGGATGTACACGCTTTGATCTTCAAGTTGCCGCAGGTGTTTCATACTCCTTTATCCTTTTATCCTTCGCCGGTGGTCCTAGGCTGCGACCGGCTGCCGCACCAATTCGTCGAGCTTACGGGCCGCCGCTCCTCCTTCGAGCGCGGCGCGTGCCGCGGGGAAGCATGCAGACAACGACACTCCTTTGCCCGCCGCATAGAGCAACAGGGCCGCATTCATCAGCACCCAATCTCGAGGTCCGCCCGGAACTTGGTTTCGAAGAATGCGCCGGATCAGATCAGCTTCCCTTTCCCGCTGGTCGGGAGGAAACCCCGCCATCTCGCGCGAGGGCGCGAATGCGAATCCGAAGTCTTTCGCGGCTACACCGAGCGGGGTGATGCGCTCGTCCCTTATTTCCAGAACCCTCGTCACCATCGACACCGACAATTCCGGATCACCTTCGACCCCACGGATCACCAACGCCCGTCGACATCCCAGAATGCGTAAGGCTTCGGCTGTCTTCTCAAAATGAGGCGGGTGCGATAATCCGACCACCTGGACCGTCGCCCGAGCCGGGTTCAAAAGCCTGGCGATCGGATGGAACACGTTCCGGACCCCAAGCTCTTGACGCATTTCCAGGAATCGATAGAGAGGGGGGTGGTACAGTCCGATATCCAGGTAAGCAAAGCCCTTCCTACCGACTTCTTCTGCAACGAACGCGGGATCCGCATCCACGGGAATACCCAAAGCCTTCAGCACTCCGGCACTGCCCGGCCGACCCGGAATGCCGTCATAGCCATGCATCAAAACCGCTGCCCCTGCCGAAGCCGCCACGATCGACGCGGCCACAATCGCGTGAAACGTGTCCTGCTTTCCCGCATAACTCGGCACATCGACGAGTGCCAACTCCTTCGAGACCGCGAGAGGGAGCACGTACTGTCGGGCCGCAGCCGTCAAGGCAGCCAACTCCGTGACCGACTCCATCTTGAACCGCATGGCAATGAGGAAGGCCCCCACTTGTGCCGGCGTGGCCTCACCTTCGATCAACGCTTTCATCGCCTGTTTGCACTCGTCCCATGTCAGGTCTTTGGACGCCTTGGGACCTTTGGCAATTTTGGCGAGGAGATCTTGAATCGGCATGTCAGGACTTGTGAAGACCGCATTCGGTTTTGGCAAAGTTTTTCCAGCGACCGGTCCGTGGATCGTCGCCTGGTGCCACGGGGGCGGTGCAGTGCGTGCAGCCGATGCTGGGATAATTCTGATCGTGCAGCGGGTTGTACGGCACTTCGTAGACCTTGAGGTAGGCCCACACCTCCGCCCATGTCCATCGCGCAAGCGGGTTGACCTTGACCAATCTAAATTTCTCGTCCCACTCGATCAAACCGGCATTCGCACGTGACGGGGCTTGATCCCGTCGGATACCGGTAATCCATGCCTCATACCCTTGCAGCACGCGAGTCAACGGCTCGACCTTCCGTAATTGGCAGCATTGATCTGGATTACTGGCCCACAGTGCGTCGCCATAGAACTCGGCTTGCTTCTGAGGTGTCATTAATGACTTCACGTGAATGACTTGCGTCTCCTTGAGCCCATAACGTTCTATGACTCGGTCCCGCGTGGCATAGGTCTCGGGAAACAGGAAATCGGTATCGAGATAAAACAACGGCACCGAAGGGTCGATGCGATGAACCATGTCCACGAGCACGACATCCTCCGCCCCGAAACTGCAGGCCAGAACAATCTTCCCGTATCGCTCAATGGCGGCTGCCAGCACGTCTTGAGGCTGCTTCGTCTCAAAGGAAGCCCCCCACGTCTTGAGCTCCGCGATGAATTCGGTTCGGCCGCCGACCATAATAAATCAGCTCCCTTATCCTTCGACCTTCTCCACCAAAATCCGATAATGCGATGCTTCCGGTTCCAGCGCCTCTTGGATCAGTACCTTATGCCCGTCATTCTTCAGGCTCATCGGCACGTTCTTGATCGGTTCGCCCGCATCCAGCCAAACTTCGAGCTTTTCACCCCCGTCCATCATTTCGAGTTTCAACTTGGTCTTCACATAGTTCATCGGGCAGGCGACCCCGCGGAGATCGTACACCGGTGCACCGGTAGGAGCTGGACCAGCCGGTTTGGCTTCGACCGACGCCGGCGCCGCTGGAGGCTTCTCCTCTTTCGCAGCCGATAGCTTGAGGTCCTTGCCCATTTGTTCCGTCGCGGCCCGGCAGGCATCGACAAACCCCTTGGCAAACGCCATTTTCTCCTGCGCCGATTCAGCCGACGTCTCCTTTGGGCCGAGATCGCCGACCTTCTTACTCAGGTCTCGATAGATGGAAGGCACAACGCCCTTCTGCGCAATCCGGCTATCAAACTCGATGAACGTTTCGGAATCGGTCGAGGGCTCTAGTCCTTCAGTCACTAATAACGCCTTGGCCGCAGCCAGCACGGCTCGATAAGACTTGTTCACCGATACGGAATATTGATGCTTATCGACCAGCAACCTGGCTTGATAGAGTTCTTGATCCGCCTCCAGGATCCCGTTTTCGATCATCTCCAGGGCGCCGCCCGCACATTCGCCGGGGCCGAGATCCTCAAGAATAAATTCTTCTTCACCCTCCCAATCATAATAGAAGGTGGGATCCTCTTCGTAGGGGGGCACGATGGTGTACGGAATCAGCTCATCTTTCAATTTGCTTTTTCCTGCGCGCGCGATGAATTTCGGCAAATTCTCGTTCTCTTGGCGATCACGCCGGTACACCTCGATCAAGTGAGAAATCGCCGCGGGCACGGCTTTCGCCGGTAGCTTCACGATCATCTGTCCGATTTTGGCCGTGCCGTTTACCGACCCACCGAGGTGGAGCTCATAGTGCGGGGCAACATGGTCGCCAAGCCGTTTGCCGACGCCATGCAGTCCGATCGTGGAAATGTGATGCTGAGCGCAGGAGTTATGGCATCCGCTGATTTTGATATCAACTCCTGTCAGATCTTCCGGCACACGGCCGGCTGGGAACACCTCCGCCAACGCCCGAGCGAGGCCCTTTGACGACGTGATGCCGAGCCCGCAGGTATCAGTCCCCGGGCACGCGATGATATCTTCGACCAGTTCGGCGCCTGGATCGGCCAACCCATGGGACGCCAGATCCTCGTACAGATTGGACATCAGGTCGAAGGGGACCCACCGGATCACCATGTTCTGGTTGATCGTCGTGCGAAGGTTGCCGTTGGAATAGCGTTCCGCAAGATCCGCCACCCATAACATCTGTTCGGAGGTGATGTCGCCCATGAACAGCTTGATGGCAGCCGTGACATACCCGTCCTGCTTCTGTTTGACGACATTGGTCCGTTTCCACATCTCAAACGGTGTCTCGCGGCCGTTATGATGGGCCCCGTTTCCGTTGCCATTCCCATTCACCATCCCGTTCCGGGTCGGCATGATGAGCTTCGGCTCATCCTGATGTTGCAATACAGTTAACGGCTCCTTCTTAGGAAGGGCATGCCCCATCGCCACGTAGGCGGCCTCCCATCGTCGCTTGAATTCCTCAAAGCCCAGCTTATCGATCACGAATTTCATGCGGGCCTTGTTACGGTTTTTTCGGTTGCCGAGGGTATCGAACACTTTGATGACCGCTTCGATGCTGGGAATCAGTTCTTCCATCGGGGTGAATTCCCGCAACAACTGGGCGATCCGTGGAGTGGAACCCAGTCCGCCGCCCGCCACCATGCGAAAGCCGATCTCACCGTCGGCTCGTTTCACCGCCAGCAGGCCGATGTCGTGGATCGGAGTCAGAGCGCAATCGTGCGCACAGCCGGAAAACGCAATTTTGAACTTCCGCGGCAGACTTTGATTCAAGGGATTCCGCAACAAATGATAGGCGACCGTCTTCGCATAGGGAGTCACATCGAATACTTCTCCTTGGCACACACCGGCGAGGTGACAGGCCGTCACATTCCGCACGGTGTTGGCGCAGGCTTCCCTGGTAGTCAGGCCGACTTCGGCAAGCCCCCGCATGATGTTCGGCACATCTTTCAGCTCCACAAAGTGCAGCTGGATATCTTGTCTCGTGGTGACGTGACCGACTCCGGTCGCATGGCGGTCGGCGAGTTCCGCCACACGTCGCAGTTGATTGGCGGTGATGCCTCCGAACGGGATCTTGATACGTACCATCTGCACACCGGGCTGACGCTGGCCATAAATGCCGTATTGCAGCCGGAAGGGCTTGAAGAGATCGCTGGAGAGCTCTCCCGACGATGTCCGCACGGCCTCGGTCTCAAAGGTTTCTATCTCCTCTAAAATGGCCGGTGGAATCGGATGTGTGACTATCGTGGGAATGGTAAGGGTAGCCGTGTGATTCATTGACCGATCTCCTTGGTGCCTCGTCGGAAGAAAACAATCTTAACTAGTCAGATGTGGTACATCGGATTGCGCTGAGCGTCGATGGTCCGTAGACGCATCGCCAAATGTTCGACAGTAATGTTTTCGAGAACTTTCCGTTCCGCTTGCTGAACCTGCTCCCAGACGTCGCCCAACAGCAGTTCCGGCTTGGTAGCATGGCGATCGTGCATCCGCTGACCGGCAAAGGACCGATGAAAGACCGGCCCTTCCAACGCCTCGAATATATCTGCCATCGACAGGGTCGCCGGTTGATGCGTGAGGAGATACCCCCCTTGAGCACCACGCTGGCTTTCTACCAAACCGGCCTTCTTCATCGCATGGAGGACCTGTTCCAGAAAACGAACCGGAATCCCGTGGCGTCTTGCGATAGCCCGCGCTTGAATCGGGGCTTCGTGTGCATGTATCGCAAGATCAACGGCCACCATGATTCCATATGTGGAACGTTTAGACACCTTCATTCTTTATTATTCCGATAGGGATTGAATACGTATACCTTTTTCCTTTGCGTTCTGTCAAGGTGCAAGGACTCGTTCGCTGAGACCGATATTTGTACGAGTATTTAGTATGCCGAGCTACATTCGTCGGATGAAAGATGAAATGGAAGGGCGCCATTGAACCAAAAACTATTCTCTTTTCTATGTATTTCAAGTCGGCAAAGCCATGCGGCAAGCACATCAGACGGTCATCGCTTCCGTAAAATCCGATTGACATCGTGTACGCCCTAGGCAATAATCCGCCCTCTTCTTCGAGTGGTGCCTCATGTCTGTGCCATCATCTTCATTTACGATTCTGTTACTTACGAATGATACGGCCGTACAAGCTCTGGTGAGGCAGGTATTCAAAGAGGCCTCCGTGACGATTGTTCGGGACGTGTCCACCTTCCTGAAGGAGTTGCCAAGGCATCGGTTTGATGCCGTCGTGATGGAGTCGCAAGGGGGACAGGAGCAGATGAGCACCCTTAACGACCATCTCGACCCCGGTCGGATGGTTTGTATCAGGGGGTCCAAGACGGTCTTAAAGAAGACGCTGAAAACCATTCAGGCGATGAATCAGCCGGGGAATCCCCAGCAGAATAAAGCGCGCGACGCCTCGCTGGAAAGTTATTTGGAGGTGAAGATGGGAGAATTCGTGAAGGGGATGAGAAACGGCTCGGCTAAAAACCTCCATCCGATCCTGATTTCCGCCGTGGAACGCCCTCTCATCACCTCCGCCCTGCGGGAGACCGGAGGTAATCAAATCCAAGCCGCCGAACTTCTTGGGCTCAACCGTAACACATTGCGGAAAAAGATCGTGAATCTTCACATTCCCTTGAAACAAACGAAAGCAAGGGCGAGTCAGAGCCCCTGAACAGGACTTTCAACGGTGTGCCGTGGGCTCACTTCCATCTCTCACACTCATGAAGGAGGGACATCATGACAAAGGAAGAGCTGATTGCAAAGATGGCCGCTTCAGCGGGAATCACGAAGGTGGCGGCCGGAACCGCGCTTGAAGCATTCACCGGGGCGGTGACCTCCTCGTTGAAAAAAGGGCAACGTGTCTCCCTCGTCAATTTCGGCACCTTTACGATTTCAAAGCGAAAAGCACGAATGGGACGGAATCCACGGACGGGTGAATCACTCCGAATCCCTGCCGCGAAGGTGCCGAAATTTTCAGCCGGAAAAGAGCTTCGCTCCGCCGTGAGATGACGGTCCGCAGACTGAAGCGTCCGACCCAAGGGATGAAAGAGAAGGTCGCACTTCTTTCAGGAAACTGAAACGGAAGGCGACCTTCTCTTTCGTTTTCTTGACACTGTCAACGAGGCTATATTAGCATGCCTCCTCTATCGATAGGCGCGTAGCTCAGGGGGAGAGC
>CAYXKP010000114.1:0-14762 GCA_964465695.1 uncultured Nitrospira sp. | reverse complement strand
CCGTTTCACCCTTACCTGAGCCGCAGCGACCAGATGGGATCCCATCGCCTTGGCCATCGGCGGTTTGATTTCTGTGGTGCTGGTGTCGGATTGCTCCGCCTGGGAGTTACCCAGCGCCCTGCCCGTGGAGTCCGGACTTTCCTCTCGATGTGAAACACACCGAGCGACCATCCAGTCTTCCACCCACGCCTACTCAGTATAGAACACTATCTCAGCCGTAACAAGAAGAGCCATCTGGCTCGCGCCGGGTCCGCAGGAACACACACCTCGTTACCGACCATCGACCTCCGGTAACGGCGTATTCGTAAGCGGAGTCCGCTTCTGATAGATGGCCATGGCTTCCGGCATCCACTCTTTCAATTGATCGATCCTCGTTCCGTGCCCGGGATGAGTGGATAAGAATTCCGCCGGCCCTCCACCGCCCGACATCTGCGCCATCCGCTCCCACAGGGCGACTGATTCCCGTGGGTCATATCCGGCATCCGCTGCCAAGAGAATCCCTATGTAATCCGCTTCCGACTCATGCTTTCGGCTGAAAGGCAATAGAACGCCGACTTGCGTTCCCACACCGAGCGCCGCCATCGTCGCTTGGCCGAGCATGGGATTCCCCCCGCTGAGCCCGATCGCGGCGCCCACGACTTGCAGTCCGATATTGGCCGCTTGCCCCTGACTCATGCGTTCCGCGCCATGGCGAGCCAACGCATGCACGACTTCGTGTCCCATCACGGCGGCCAACCCGGCTTCCGACTTCGCCGCGGGGAAAATGCCGGTGTACACCGCCATTTTCCCACCGGGAAGCGCGAACGCATTGGCCGTCTTGTCATCTTTAATCACCGACACTTCCCACTGAAACTGTTGAGCCATCTCGGCATACTTCGAGCGCTTGGCGGCTTCGACAATGCGGGCAGCGACACGCTTGACCGGTTCGATTTCACGAGGATCTTGGGACAATCTCATCTTCGGGTCGGTTTTGATTTGATTGTACGCCTGCGCTCCCATCTGCATTTCTTGACCGATCGACGTCATCAGCAACTGCTTCCGCCCGGTATAGGGATTGGTCTCGCATCCGACCAAGCCGATTCCCCCTATGAGAAGGCAGAACATTGTCGTGGCACGCACAAGCTTATGGGTTCGCATCCTCAACCTCCAGCCAAAGTCCGTCCGCCGAATACCGGTGCGATTGACCACACTCGTATCGATTGATAGATTACCGACCGCCACGCGGGATTTCTAGAGGAGCCAGGGTTTGGTGGCTGCGTCACGTCCCCACAACGGCATCGATCGCATCGGCATCGACGAATCCGGGAAAGGTGATTATTTCGGTCCGCTGGTCGTCGCCGCCGTATTTGTCGATGCCACGACCCAAGGTGAACTCGCACTGATGCAGGTTCGGGACAGCAAGAAAGTCTCCGATGGCCGCGTGCTCGAATTGGCCCCCGACATCAAAATCATTTGTCCCCACAGCATCATTGCCATCGGGCCCCAGAAATACAATGAGCTCTACGCCAAGATCAAAAATTTGAACCGCTTGCTAGCTTGGGGCCATGCCAAGGCACTGGAGAATTTGCTGGAGCGAGGCGTGGTTTGTGAACGGGCGATCTCGGATCAATTCGGGGATGAACGGCTCATTCTGAACGCCTTGCAGGAGAAGGGACGGAAAATCATCCTCGAGCAGCGGACCAAGGCAGAATCGGATTTGGCCGTCGCCGCGGCATCGGTCTTGGCGCGGGCTGAATTTCTCCTTCGCCTCAGACGCCTTTCCGACGAAGTCGGCACCACTCTACCCAAAGGCGCCTCCCCAGCCGTCGAACTCGCGGCTAGAATGATTATCAAAAAGCACGGAAGAGAACGGCTCGACTCAGTAGCCAAATTGCATTTCAAAACAACCCAAGCCGTACTGGCAGGACCGATCTAATGAGAGATCGGCATCCATCATCGGCACATCGACTTCGCTCACTCCTTGGTAAAAGGATGATCCGTCTTGAGCTCAATACTCATGCATGCGTCGGAAACATTGTGGACCGGCTCCAGCTGTTCTCGGTGGGCGGAATGAGCCGCTGGATGGCTGGAAAAGACTGACCTACGCCGATTCACCCACTTCTAGGTCTGAGGATTTGCCTTCTGCTGTGGGAGTGCCTTCCGCGACCGGTTCCCCTTCCCAATACAAGATCCGGCGGCAATAGGGACAGAGAAGCAGATCTTCGGACCGTTTGACCTGCGCGATGAGCTGCGGCGGGATCTGTAGACGGCAACCGAGACAGATGCCGTCACGGACAGCTGCGAGAGGGTGATCTTTCCGCGAGGCTTTGACCTGATTGTACCGATCGAGCAGGACCTTTTCGACCCGCTCTGAAGCCGCGTGATGGCGGAGTTCGAGTTGAGCCAGTTCCGTTCCATGCTCCTTGTCCTGAGCGTCCAGCTCCTGCTGCTCCTGCGTAAAGACCTTCTCAAGTGCGGCTTTTTTCTCCTGCAGCTCTTTGACGGCCTTCTGGAGTTGGTCGATCTTGTCCATCGCCAGCAGAATTTTCTCTTCAAAATCTCCTCGCTTCTTATTCGCCAATTCCAACTCGAACAAATGCGCCTGATACTCCTTATTGGTCTTCAGACTTGCCGCGTGCGATTTCATCTTGTCTG
The DNA here is from genome assembly GCA_964465695.1 of uncultured Nitrospira sp. GTDB lineage: Bacteria > Nitrospirota > Nitrospiria > Nitrospirales > Nitrospiraceae > Nitrospira_D. The sequence continues at coordinate 12,128 of CAYXKP010000114.1, read as the reverse complement.
TGTGCGCCTCATGCGCCTCCAGGTCCTTTTCGTGCGAACGACGTTCTTTGACGGCAGCCTCGACGGCAGCCTGCGTGTCGTGGAGGATCTGGGTTGCCTCTCGAAGAGGAGCTTCGGAGGCATGGAGACGCTCAGGTATTTTTCGGCGGAGCTCCATGATCTCCATGATTCGGAGATCGAGCTTTTGCAGCTCAATAAGCGGGGAAAGCTTCTGGTTCACGTATCCTTTCCATCGATGCTGACGCGCGGAAGGCCAAAGACCCGCCGGAACTGGTGGGCCCACTAGGACTTGAACCTAGGACCAGCTGATTATGAGTCAGCCGCTCTAACCACCTGAGCTATGGGCCCGATCAAACCGGTTCGAACTCAGGCTGATGTCGGCATGTTGTGACCGCTCCCCTGACGCTTCGCCGGCCTGAGCCTCAACAGTATCGACACCCGAGCGGCGATTCTAGGCCGTCGCTCTGAACAGAGTCAAATCACGCGTCATCAAACTGAAGCTACAAGCTTTCGACAAAACTTCTCAGTTTTTTACTACGGCTCGGATGCCGTAATTTTCTCAAGGCCTTGGCTTCGATTTGCCTGATGCGCTCGCGGGTAACTTCAAAGTCCTGTCCGACTTCTTCCAAAGTGTGATCGGTCGCTTCACCGATACCAAATCGCTTGCGCAGCACCTTTTCCTCTCGAGGAGTCAAGGTTTCCAAAGCGCTGTTGATCTGCCGCTGCAGGTCATAGCGAATGGCCGCCTCCAGCGGAGACACGGCCTTCTTGTCTTCGATGAAATCGCCCAAATGACTGTCTTCCTCTTCACCAATGGGGGTTTCGAGCGAGATGGGCTCGCGAGCGATCTTCAAAATTTTCCGCACTTTGTCCAATGGCAGATCCATGCGCTCGGCAATTTCTTCGGGAAGGGGCTCACGACCGAGCTTCTGCACGAGATGTCTGGAGGTCCGAATGAGCTTATTGATCGTCTCGATCATGTGGACCGGAATTCGGATCGTTCGTGCTTGGTCCGCAATGGCTCTGGTGATGGCTTGCCGGATCCACCAGGTGGCGTAGGTGCTGAACTTGTACCCTCGCCGATACTCGAACTTGTCCACCGCCTTCATCAGCCCGATATTGCCCTCCTGAATCAAATCGAGGAACTGAAGCCCTCGGTTCGTGTATTTCTTTGCGATGCTGACCACGAGCCGCAAATTGGCCTCGACTAACTCTGCCTTCCCGCGCTTCACCTTCTCTTCGGCCAGATCGAGATGCTTGACCGCATCTTTGATCTCTTCAGCCGGTACAAGCGCCTCCTCCGTTTCCAACTGGCGAATCTTGGCTTTGGCGGTTTGATAGACCTTTCGAATCTCCGCCAGCGCTTCTTCCGACACCCCGGTCTTCCGTTTGACCGCCAAGAAGTCCTGACGGCTCCGGCACATCCTCCGCAGTAGTTCGGCACCAGCCTCCCCCCCCACACCGATCCGCCGCTGGCAGCTCATCGCTTCACGCTCGGCGGCACGGATCTGCACCGCCAGATCGCGGACACGCTGGACCATTCGGTCTTTCAGCACACCGTGGAGATTGACCGATTCAATCTTGTTCACCACTTGCTGACGCATCGCATCGAACTGCTTCTTGAACTTCTTTTGCTTGATCGGATCATTGCCGACATGCTTCCCTTTCTCTGCCAACGCCTTCAGCGCGAGCGAGACTTTCCGCACGGCATTCAACGACTCAAGCGTTTTGACCCGCAACTCCTCATAATCTCGCTCCACCGGCAGCTGCTCTTCCTCAAAATCCTCTTCAGTTTCCTGGACCGGCACGATCTCGCGCACGTCGATCTTGGCGTTCTTGAGCTGATCCCGGAGAGCCAAGACAAACTCGATGGTCATCGGCATGCCATAGATCACCGAGGCGATATCCTTTTTCCCTTCTTCAATCCGCTTGGCGATTTCGATCTCGCCTTCGCGGCTGAGGAGGGCCACGCTCCCCATTTCCTTCAAATAGAGCCGCACGGGATCGTCGGTTCGACTGAGCGCGCCCGGCGTCAGATCGATCGCCTTATCGTTTTCCTCCTCGGAATCGGACTCCACGTCCTCCACATCTTCACCGACTTCGCCTTCGGATCTCTTCTGAGGCCGGTCTCCGTCGCCCGCCTCGATGATTTCGATATCCATCTCCCCGAACATGGCCATAATGCTGCCAAACTGATCTGAAGACACGACTTCAGCGGGCAGGGTGCTGTTGAGCTCGTCATACGTCAGAAAGCCTTTTTCTTTTCCGATCGTAATCAGCTTCTTCACCTCGCCCAACAATTCTTGTTTCGCCATGACTACTCCTTCACCAATGAAACCACACCGGCGGTCGGCGTGCCGGCTTTCCGCATCCGTACCTCATTGATCTGCATATTCAGCATGCGCGCATCGTCCGTGCGGCCTTCGCGCTCAGCCGTTTTCAGTCTGGCAATCAGTTCTCTCATGACCTGCTCCGACTGCTTTCGGTCCAGACCATTCAAACAGTCCGTAATGTGCGCCTGCACATCGTCGAAATGATCCTCGCGCATCGACAATTCCGTCGCCAGAGCGCCACAGTCAGGATCGTCCGCCGACTCATCCAAGACCGATCTGAGACTGATGCGTCCGTCCCGATCCACATGGGTGAGCGCGATCTCGACGAGCTTGCGGCATGGCGCGACGCTGAACGACTCTGGTCTCAGGCGCCGGACATCGGCCGGCGATAATTTTCCGTGCAACAGCAGCACGAGTAGATCCCGCTCCTCAGGAGACCTTTTGAACAGCGCATTGTGCGACATGTCCTGCGCCGGACGCGCAGGCGCCGCTGCGGCGCCCCGATTCGGCTGAGCCAGAAGCATCGGATAGCGTTCAATCAGCCGTGCTTCGCTGATCCCCAGCCGTTCCGCCACGATTCTGATCCGCTCCTGACGCTCGATCGGATGTTCGCTATGTTGCAGAATTCGCAGCATCTCATCGACGCTTCGAATGCGGCTTTCAAGCGAGCCGTCGGCACCCTGCTCGATCGTGTGATTCAACGCATAGTCTAAGAGACTCGGAGCAGCCGCTTCCAGCCGGGCAAACGCCCCGGTACCTTCTTTGCGCACGAACGTATCAGGATCTTCACCAACCGGAAGGGTGACGACTTTGACGCCTAATCCGCTGTTGACAAAAAGAGCCAAGCCTCTCAACGCCGCACGCACACCGGCCGCGTCAGGATCAAAGAGCAACAGGACCTGGTCGGCAAACCGCCGCAGTGCCTGAATATGCTCCGTCGTCAAGGCCGTCCCGAGCGTAGCGACGGTATGGGTAAGCCCCGCCTGATGGAGCGCGATCGCGTCGAAATAGCCCTCGACCACGATCACGGTTTTGGTCCGAACGATCGCCTCGCGCGCCTGATCAAAGGCAAAGAGCGTCCGCCCTTTCTTAAACAGGGGGGTATCGGGGGAATTCAGATACTTCGGCATGCCGTCGCCCAACACACGCCCGCCGAATCCCACCACGCGCTTGCGCAGATCGGTGATCGTGAACATGAGCCGTCCATGGAACTTGTCGTAATACCCGTTACCGTTCGGTCTCGGGCTTCCGAGCCCAGCCGCCATGATCTCGCCGTGAGAGAATCCTTCTCGGGAAAGGAATTTACACAGCCCATCCCACTCCGGGGACGACACTCCGATTTGAAACGAATCCACGGTCGATTGTCGGATACCTCGTCCATTCAGATACTCGCGAGCCGCGGCGCCGATCTGCACATCGCGCAGATTGGCTTGAAATTTCGCCATCGAAGCCCGGTTGATTTCTTCAAGGCGAGGGGTTTGCCCGCGTTGCTCTCGTTCCGCTGGCGATTCTTCCACCACAATGCCCACCTGATCTCCAAGCTCCCGCACTACTTCCGGGAAGGTGGCCCCGGTGATTTTGCTCAGAAAAGCAAAGACGTCTCCACCAGCCTTACATCCGAAACAGTAAAACATTTGTTTGGAAGGACTGACCGAGAAGGAGGGGCTCTTTTCCTGATGGAATGGGCACAAACCCACAAGGTTCTGACCCGCCCTCCTCAACGAGATATGGCGTCCGATGACATCCGCGATATCGACCCGATCCTTTATTCGATTCTTGATATCGTCGGCAATCAAGCTTCGGCCCACCAGAGTCGCAGCTCCTACGTTCCCGTCGTACTCGACCGGACGAGTCGGTTTCTAAGTAATAGGGATAATTGACCGTTCAGACTAACAGATAGTTGGAAAACCTGTCAATTCAGAGAATTGCGTCACCCAGGAGGCCAGACCATATGCCGCCCACCAAGCACATGAAAATGAAGATGGAAGACGGTTTGTCCTGCATCGCGACCGGTATTCGCGACCAATCGATAGCCGGACTCCCGCAAACCTTTCAGGGCTGCTACCTTCGTGCAGCTCAGGAGCAATTTCGCGAGCAACGATTCATCATCCGCCCCCAAATCTTGAACGGCCGTGACATGGCGCTTGGGGATCACCAGGGTATGGACCGGCGCTTGAGGATTGATGTCGTCAAAAGCCAGTGTGTGCTCATCCTCTTGAACCAGCTTTGCAGGAATCTTCTTCTCCGCGATTTTACAAAAGAGGCAGTCGCTCATCTGAACCTCTACAGCCATTCGATGTTGCCATGAATCAACCAGATGGTCCCTATGCCCGGCCGGATTACTTCTCTGGCCTTAGCCCGGATTGTCCAAATCTTCGGCCCAATTCTTCGTAGATATCCAGCAACGATACGTCATGATATCCCAAGACCATGAGGGTATGGAAAAACAGGTCGGCGACCTCGTACACGATCTCTTCTCTCTTGCCGCCTTTGGAGGCTAAGAGGACTTCCCCGGCCTCCTCCGCTACTTTTTTCAGAATCGTGTCATGCCCCCCTTGGAACAGTTTGGAGGTATAGGACCCCATTTGGGGATTGGAGTGGCGATCCCGAATCGTCCTCAGAACATTTTCAAGAATGGCGCCCTGTGCATCCTGCGCGTTCCGATGAACGATCCGGCCCTGTTCATCGATTCTGGAAAAAAAGCAGGCTCGTTCGCCCGTATGGCAGGTCGGTCCAGCCGGTTGTGCCTTCACCAGAATGGTGTCGCGGTCGCAGTCGACAAAGAATTCCTTGACATGCAGTGTGTGACCGGACGTTTCGCCTTTCTCCCAGAGCTTGTTTCGAGACCGGCTCCAAAAATGCACCTTCTTCGTTGCGACTGTCTTTTCGATCGCTTCCTGATTCATGTATCCGACCATCAACACCGTCCCATCCAGCCAATCCTGAATGACGGCGGTGAGAAGGCCCTCACGATCGAACTTGAACCGATCTGCCGCGCCGTGACTCAGCATGTCATGCCATTAGAGGGGGGACTATCTGATCGGACGGGGACACCACGTTCCCGCAAATATGCTTTCGCTTGTGAGATCGTATAGGTCCGAAAATGAAAAATCGAAGCGGCCAAGACCGCGTCCGCCTTTCCCTTCACAAAGCCTTGGTAGAGGTGGTTAAGGGTACCGACTCCACCCGACGCGATCACGGGAATCGATACAGCGCCAGACACGGCGGCTGTCAGATCCAAGTCGTACCCGGTTTGCTGGCCGTCCTGATCCATGCTGGTCAATAAGATTTCTCCCGCACCATACTGTTTCATCCGCTTCGCCCACTCCACCGCATCAAGTCCCGTCGCATGGCGACCGCCGTGCGTGAAGACCTCCCACTGACCCGCGGTGGTGCGTTTCGCATCGATGGCCACCACGATGCATTGCATACCGAATCGCTGTGCAGCCTCTTTGACGAATTCCGGGCGTCCAACGGCAGCGGTATTGATGCTCACCTTATCCGCTCCGGCATTCAACAAGGCCCGAATGTCCTCCAGCGTTCCAACTCCTCCACCGACAGTTACCGGCATAAATACCCGGGCAGCCGTCCGCTCAACGACATCGATGATCGTCTTCCGGTTTTCATGCGACGCCGTAATATCGAGAAAACACAGTTCGTCCGCTCCTTCGTGATCATAACCTACAGCCGCTTCAACCGGGTCTCCGGCATCGCGGAGATTCACAAAACTGACGCCCTTGACCACGCGGCCCTCTTTGACATCCAGACAGGGAATGATGCGCTTGGTCAACATGAGGCTGTCGCTTAGAAGGAAACCGCCGCCACAGCGGCTTGGTAATCCAGTTTGCCGTCATAAAGGGCCTTGCCGACAATCGCTCCCTCGAGCTTAGGGCCGACCGCTTGCACTGTTTTCAAGTCCTCCACAGAGGTGATCCCTCCCGATGCAATCACAGGGAAGGAAGAAAATTCGGCGATCTCTTTCAGCGCGGGTAGATTCGGCCCATTCAACATGCCATCACGTGCGATATCGGTGTAGATGACCGCTGCGATCGGATAACCCGAGAGATCCTTCAACAAGTCTGTCGCCTTGATATCCGACACGGCCGTCCAGCCTCTCACAGCGACTCGCCCGTCACGCGCATCGAGCCCCAAAACGATGCGCCTCGGAAATTCCCGGCAAGCCCGTTCCAAAAACGCTCGATCCGTGAGTGCGGCGGTGCCAAGAACAACGCGCGACACACCGGCATTCAGATACCGGCGAACCGTGTCGATGGTCCTGATGCCGCCGCCGACCTGAACCTTTACGCGAACCGCTCTTAAAATGGACTCGATTTGAGGGAGATTTTTGGGCTCGCCGTCGACCGCGCCGTTCAAATCCACGACATGAATCAGACTGGCTCCCTTTTGTTGCCACCTGCCGGCAACTTCCGTGACATCGTCAGAATAAACCGTTTCCGCCGCCATATCGCCCTGACGTAACCGCACACAACGTCCACCTTTCAAATCGATCGCGGGAATGACCAACACCCTATTTACCCTCTTCCGCACCGAATGGAAAATCTTTCAAGACCTCCTCAACCCCATATTCTGCGAGTTCCTCCGCCGTCACGAAGGCCCATCGCTGCAGGAATCCCATGAGGTCCTCGTTCATGGGCCGTTGTCGTTCATAATATCCCCCGACCCAGAGCAGTTGCCCATCTGCCGCTACGACCTTCGCCTCAAAGCCTACAGTCGCGGGCGGATTGGCCCCTAGCCGGCTGCCTACCCGTTCTTGGTATACCAACACGCGACCGAATAACGCCGCATCCGCCTTCAGTCGCGTGGCGACCGCAGCTGCAGCCTTTTCCTGACCCATTTTTGCCGACTCGTCATCTACTGATGAGACTCGGACCGCCTCACCAGGAGGCAGCACTCGCACTCCCCGCCGATCTTGAAGGCGTCCCCAGAACAACTCCGTCACCTTCTCCGCCGCATATCCCGGCACCATCATGGTTTGCCTGGGCGGAGGTTGTATGTCGCGTGGAATCGCCAAGGAGATGTCCGACCGACGGATGCTATCCGGAGTTGGAAGATAGAGATCGTCTTGATCTCGCGCTTGTGGCGTAGCCATCGACGTAAAGGGTATCAAGACAATGGAGCGAATGTGGTAGCGGGAAAGTTCATTGGACGACTTCGTCCTGACTTTTGATCCGCTGCAGCCCATCATCATAATAGTGAGCCCCGCCGCAACGCTAATTGTCAGGATCACGCGGAAGTACACGCCCTGCCTCATCACTTCCATAACCCAAAACTCTTGATCAATTGCAACCCAACCCCTTGGCTCTTCTCCGGATGAAACTGGCAGGCCACGACATTGTCCTTCCAAATGCTTGACGTGAAGGAAATGCCGTACGTCGTGGTGGTGGCCGTAATGTGTTTGTCGCGTGGATCCACGAAATAGGAATGCACAAAATACCAATTGGATCCGTCGGCTATGCCTTGGAACAGCGGACAATGGCTTTGGACGTTGACCTGATTCCAACCTATATGCGGAACCTTGAGCGCCTGGTCCTTTGAGAAAGCTCTCACTTTGCCCGGAAAAATATCCAGCCCCTCGTGTCTGCCGAACTCTTCGCTTTCCGTAAACAACAGCTGGAACCCCAGACAGATTCCCAAGAACGGTTTTCCCGATTGAATCGCGGCCTTGATGGGTTCGATCAATCCATACTGCTTCAAATTGGCCATGCAATCACCGAAAGCTCCAACTCCCGGAAGAACCACATGACTGGCGTTCTGAATCGTGGCTGCATCACGCGTGACAATAGCCGGATGTCCCACCGCCTCAAAGGCTTTGGAGACACTGCGAAGATTTCCCATGCCGTAGTCGATAATTGCAATCATATGCCCCTCCAAACCGAGGGAGTTGTAACAATACCGCAACTGCGATCATCCTGCCACTGGCAATATAGTCTCCGCCCCTCACCTGGCACTGTCTTCATCTCCGAAGGTCGGGTGTTTCAATTGACAGGATGAAACTGAACCAGTAGCCTGAGCAGGTCAAAACAGGGTTTAGATGTGAATGACAGCGAATTAATAAAATTCCTCGGACACGCGGTCCCTGACCTCATTGCGTTGTACCGATTCGGCTCGCAGGCAAAAGGAAGCGCACGTCCGGACAGCGACGTGGATCTCGCCGTGCTCGCGCGTCATCCCATTCTAGCTCTACGCCGTTTCGAACTCGCCCAGGAGTTGGCCGCTCAATTGCACCGTGATGTGGACCTTGTCGATCTCCGCACGGCATCGACCGTGATGCGCATGCAGGTGATCTCGACCGGGGAATGTCTTGCCGCGCCGGATGAAGCAGCCCGCCGCGAATTTGAAATGTACGCCTACTCAGGCTACGCCAGGCTCAACGAAGAACGCCGCGAGATTCTGAAACGTATTAGTGCAACTGGGTTGGTCTATGGCTGATGACGTAATTCTCAACAAGGCCGCTAGCATCGAGCGATGCCTGCACCGCATTGAAGAAGAATACGCGGGCAATGAACAGAACCTCGTTGGAAATCAAACAAAGCAAGATGCGATAGTGCTCAATCTTCAGCGTGCCTGTGAAACAGCCATCGATCTGGCCATGTATGTGGTGAGTCGACGAAAGCTCGGCGTACCTCAAGACAGCCGTGACGCATTCTCATTGCTGCAAACCGCTGGCATTCTTCCGGTTGACATCACTCAGCGCATGCAACGAATGGTCGGCTTCCGCAATGTGGCTATTCACGAATACACCCGCTTGAATCTCGACATCATCACTTCCATCATCACGAAGCAGCTAAACGACTTCCGCACCTTCTCTTCGATGATTGTTAAAGCCTTCTCTTAGACGTTCTCTTTGGCAGCACGCTATTTAGAGGAATGGGCTGAAGAATAACCTGAGTGGCCGTCCAAAGTTTCAATTTTGGCTGTTATTCGTATCTGGGTTTCCTCAGATTGCATACGCCAAGGCAAAAAGCCAACCACCGGCTAATAACCCGCCTAGGATATTATCCAAAATGGATCCAACACTTTTGAAACTGGGCTTAGCAATACAAGTAATCCTTGCGAAATAAAAGTATAGCGCTGTCGCAAACACAAACCCTGAAGCATACTTACTCGTTCTTTTCGCAGCTATCCAAATGGCAAGATCGGGAAAAGAAGAATAAAGATTGCTCATCCCTCAATAATTGTGCCTAAGAGAAGAATCCTTAAATCTCTTCATCGCCACATAAACTTAGAAATCGGGTGGCAAGGTGAACAAGGGGCTCCATCAACGGAACGGAAGGGTTCTCAGGGGGAGGATGCGGGTGCAGTGATCGCGGTAGGGCTGTTCACCCCACAAGACCGACGCGGCCTTACAGCATCCCCTTCGTCGACAGCACCTTCCCCGCCAGCCGCTCCTCCAGCATGGTCGCGTGATCGAGCGCCTTGGCTAGAGCCTTGAAAATGGCTTCCATGATGTGGTGTGGGTTGCGGCCATAGAGCAGGTTCACGTGAAGATTCAGGCCACCGTGAGTCACAAAGGCTTGGAAGAAATCCTCGAACAAGCCGAGATCAAACGCCTTGATCTTCCGGTCCGGCAGATTCACGTTGTACACCAAGAATGGTCGACCACTAAGATCGACGGTGACCTGCGCCAATGTTTCATCGAGCGGAGCTGAGGCGAACCCGAATCGTTTGATGCCCGCTTTTTCACCCAATGCCTGGTGCAGGGTCTTCCCCATCACGATCCCGACATCCTCCACCGTATGATGTTCGTCGATATCGAGATCACCCTTCGCTTGCACCGTCAGGTCAAAAAACCCATGTTTCGCGAGCAACTCCAGCATATGGTCGAAGAACCGGATGCCGGTATCGATCTTTCCCTGCCCGCTGCCGTCCAGGGCCCACTCGACACGGATGGCGGTCTCTTTGGTGGTTCGCTGGACATTCGCCTGTCGTGGAGCATGCCCGTTCTTCTTCATGAAAACCTGCTCTGCGCCGATTTGGCGTGCGCATCAAATCCTTCAATCTGCGCCAGTCGGACCAACGGATCTTTGACTTTTGCCAATTCTTGTTTCGTGTAGTGCACGATGTTGCTGACCTTCACATAATCATTGACGGATAACGGTGAAAAAAAACGGGCGGTTCCTCCCGTCGGCAACACGTGATTCGGGCCGGCGACGTAATCTGCGACCGCCGGTGGTGTATAGCGGCCCATGAACAGCGCTCCGGCATGGCGGATCTTCTCCAAATAATCGAACGGATTATCCACTGAAAGTGTCAGATGTTCGGCCGCGATTTCATTGGCGACTGCGATAGCCTCGTCCATGGTCGGCACTACGAATGCCACTGAATGGCGCGCAATAGACTTTGCTGCAATCTTTTCTCGTTGAAGTCCCCTGAGTTGATCTTCGATCAGCCTGGACACATCTTTGGCCAATCGTTCGGATGTCGTGACCAGAAACACCTGAGCATCCTCATCATGCTCGGCTTCACAAAGTAGATCGGCAGCCACATGAGCCGGTTTCGCATCCTCATCCGCTACCACAAGCAACTCACTAGGGCCGGCGACCATATCGATTCCGACGGTGCCATACAACAACCGCTTCGCTGTGGCCACGTAGATATTCCCTGGTCCGACGATTTTGTCGACCCGTGCGATAGTCTTCGTCCCATAGGCAAGCGCCGCGACTGCCTGCACACCACCCACACGATAAATTTCGGTGACCCCGGCAATATCGGCGGCAACCAGTAAATAGGGATTAATCCCGCCCTTCTGGGGCGGCGTGACCATCACGATGCGTGGCACACCGGCAACTTTGGCCGGGATCGCACACATCAACACGGAGGACGGGTAGACTGCCTTCCCTCCCGGAACGTACACACCAACCGCGTCGACCGGTCCTACAACCTGCCCGAGGGTGACATCGCCGTCTTGGTACATCCAGGTTTTCGTCCGCTGCCGCTCATGAAACGACGTTACCCGTTGAGCCGCCAGTCGCAGGGCATCGCCTTCGTCTTTTCTGATGTGGAAGTAGGCGCTCTTGATCTCCTCCGGGGTGACACGTAACGCTTCGGCCTTCAGCATCACTTTATCGAATTGCTGAGTATAGCGAAGGACGGCTTTGTCGCCGCCTCGCTCGACGGCTTGCAGGATTGAGCGTACGGTTTTTTCAACGGCCGCGCCGGTCGTTCGCCCTCGAAGCGCAGCCTTTTTCAAGGACGGAAGAAAGCTCCGATCTGCCTGCGTGACGATCTTCATGGAAGAGCCTTCTTTACCTTACGCGTACCGGCGGCCGACAGTCGGCCATTGCCGGATGGGGCACGCCGATTCCGCACCGCCGAACGAAGCCGGCGAATCAGCTCCATCAAGGGTTCCTGCTTGAGTCGAAGGCTCGCCCGATTGACGATGAAACGAGCCGTCGACTGGGCAATGACTTCGGCTTCGACCAGATCATGCGCTTTGAGCGTGCCGCCGGTTTCCACCAAATCTACGATCCGATCCGCCAGTCCCACTACCGGAGCCAGCTCAATCGAACCGTATAGCTTGATAATCTCGACCGGAACCCCACGCTTATTGAAATAGCGCTCGCTGATGCGCGGATATTTCGTCGCGATGCGGATCTTGGACGACAGCCGATCGTTCGAGCCTTTTCCACCCAGCGAAGCGACGGAGATTCTACACGCTCCGAATCCTAAATCCAATGGTTCGTATACGTCACTTTCTTGCTCCATCAAGACGTCTTTCCCGACAATTCCGGCATCCGCCCCTCCATACTCCACGTAAGTCGGCACATCGCTGGG
>CAYXKP010000113.1:0-14930 GCA_964465695.1 uncultured Nitrospira sp. | reverse complement strand
AAAATAATTCCTTTTATTTTCTTTTGTTTTTCATAACTCGCTCAACGTTGAGCGAGTTAATTGATTTTTTTTGCATTTTAGCCATTGTTTCGTTGATTTTTTTTTCAAAAAGAAAAAACAAAAGGCTTTTTATTCATTTTTTATCCACAAGCGTTTGAGGCAGCGAACATTTTTGTGCATGACCTCTAAAGCATCCTCTTCAATTGTGCGCTTCTTTTTCTTTTGAGGCGTGCCTCCGGCGTCGTCAGTTGCCTCTTCACTTCGCAATTCATGAATCATAGCCGCGCCAATGGCGCGAGGTATTGGTTCATTCAAACATTGAACAAAAGCTTCATATGCGCCTGCTTCACATGTCTCAAATCCATTTTCTTTGCAAAAACGAGTGAAACGTTCTTTAGAAATTAGTCTGGCATACTTTTCCTCAACAACTTTTAACAGCGACTCCTCCATCAAAAAACAAAAAATAAATTTGGAAATGTGGCTCGTTTTCATAATTTTGCTCGAGCTTACCTTTGCATATTGGGTTCTAGGGTTCTACCTCTCTATTGGCTTTTGCTTGTTTTATGGCCTGTGGTATTTTGACGGAAAAGAATTCACAGGCGAGCGTAGATGGGACGCTTTTAGGCGATTCCCCTTGTGGAGGCACATTTCTCCAGTCACCTATGTTGGTGTCCAAAACGAAGGGCTTCTTCGCAAAGGAAAGGGCATTCGCATGTATGCGCTCTTTCCAGGGGAAACCTTTGCCAGCATATTTTGGACTTTTGGTTTGCACGGAGGAAGAATGGATGAACAAATGAGCGAATTACTGCATTATGTCGTTCCTCCACTCATGCTAAAGATTCCAATCATGCGTGATCTTTTACTTTGGAGCGGGGCCGTAACATATGGCAAAGCTCGCCCGCTTGAAACAGTTCTAATCAATTTGATGAATGCAGGGAGAAGCGTGGCTTATTGTCCTTCAAAATTTTTGCCGCTGTCCCCGCCGCCTTCCGCGGTGAAAACCGCGGAAACAATCGAAGCCCGCGGCTTTCCCACTGAGCTCCTTGGCTTTCTTCACCAAAAGGCGGCTGAACTAGTCCCTGTGGTCATTATGCGAGAGCAAAAGCGCTACTACATTTTTCGTCACGAACGTTTGCAATCCTATTTTCTCAAACTTATTGATTACCCATTCCCTTCGCTTGTTTGCATTCGCTTTTGGTCAAAAGAGAGACCGCCGCAGCTCAAAGCCATTTTTGGAAGCGTCATTGAATGCGCCGTGGAAAAGTATGGAGAGTCCCAAATTCTTCATGATGAATTGGCAAGTAGGGTGGGGAAGATGCGCTCGCAGGTCGATCCCACAATTTTGTTGATAAAAAATAGCGAAGAATGCTAAAGGGGGGTGGTGAGTATTGGCCAGATTATTGGGCTTTGCAGAATAAAAGCGTTTGGTGCTGGCTCATTATGGTCAAACACAAGGACGAAAATTGTCTTTCAATTTTGCCAAATGAAATTATTGTCAAGTTGACAAAACTCATTTATGAGTGGAATGGACCAAAATTAGGAGCAATACTTTTGACAAGATCAAAAGGTGTCTTGCATCTTGATAAATACCGCATTATGGGAAATCCCGTATGTGTGTGGAAATGCACTACTTTAGGTGCAGACCCTTTTTTCTACTTTGTGTGTCGAAAATGTTTTCGTCCTACAAGTAATCAATGTCTTGAGTGCCTACAGCGAGAAGCAAAAAGATTTTGAAGAATATCTTGGAAAAATTAGGCAGCAATTTGCATTGAATGTGACTGGAAAAACAAAATGAATGAGGGGTGTGTTTTGTTGTCTCCTTACTTACGCGATCTTCTCGATGGCCACATTGCGCGGTGCGTCTTTGTGCGCTACGCTCTTTCAACAACTTGCACCACCTTTTGGAAAAGGTATCGCAACGAGCGCTTTTTGACTTTGATGCGCTTCTTGTGCGGGGAGAAAGGGCAGCATGCAAGCGCTGATGATGTTTTGATTGTGTTGTTTCCAAATCCTTACGTATCTGCACTGCAAATTATGCAAGGCTTTTGCTTTTGGAACCCTGGGTTGATAAAACGCATAGCAGCTTTATCAGTGAAACTAGAGGAATGGCAAAAGCCAAAATTTTTTTATCGTCTTGAAGAAACGAGCAGAGCGAAAAAACTGCGGAAGCTAAATTACCAGCGAGTTTGGGCATACGAAATGGATTTTCACTTGGATTTAGGAATAGTAACATTTGAAGTCGATAGATTTGCATTTGACGTGCATTTTGAAGATTTTCGGTTAGATTCAATAACCTTTATCCCAAGAGTTTGCGCTCTATTTGGGTGCATGTGTAGTAAGAGGATTTACGTGAAAAAACTCTGCTGGATTGGCGAGTGGGACGCTACACGCAAATGTCAAGTTATGAGTCATTTCAAGCTACAGTGACGAATATCGACCAGCAAGCAAACGCTATGCCAAATGGTCAATTGAATTTTTGAAAAGCCATCAATAAAAAAAAACTATTAAAAATATTTTTGATGTTTTACTCTCTACCAAATCAAATGAGCTGCAAGTGCACAAATTGCGGCGCTAAAGATGCGCAAATGGCTTGTCCATGCGGGGCCAGATATTGCGGAGAAGAATGCGCAGATGCTGATTGGATTGCTGGACACGCAGAAATGATTGGTCACAAGCCTGGGGCGTACCCGAGACCTGCTGAAAATATTACTGAGGAAAAAGCACTACTTACACTCATAGAAGGTTCCGGCATTAAGACTGTAGTTTCTGTTCACAATGTACAAGCTTTGCAGCTTCATCCCAACAACTCTTGCACTTTTCATTTTAGTGGCAATACTAATTATTCAGTATCAGAAGCTGGGGAGGAAATCAGCCGGATTTTCATTGATATGCTTAACAATAACGTTTTAAAGTTTCCCGTTCAAAACGGTGACACTTGGGTAATTCCTTTCGAGCACATCAAAGCTATCAAGAGTGGTAGTTTTGTTATCATTTCAGGTTTCCAAATTTATTTTGATGATGCATACAAAACCTCAGAAAAGGGAAAAGAAGAGCTGTACGACGGATGGAAAAGATATCAAAAATTTTACAAATACGAGTCTGTAAAAAACGACCCAAAAGTTTTGCGCCAAAGAATCAAAGAGTTAGAGAAAAAAGTAGAGATCATGTGGCTTGTGCCAGGTATGCCCGGATCAGTCGAAGCAGAGGAGCAGTTCAACGAAGATGTCAAGAGAATGAGAGTTTAATGATTAAATTCATAAGCAACCAATCTCTTTTGCGCCTCCTCAATTCTATCAAACCAGGGCCTGAGCGCAACATCTGGATCAAAAAACAATTCCCTCTGCCAAGCTGGCGGAAAGAACTCATCGCCACTTGTCTTTTCATAAATGACCCCCACAAACCAACGATGAGGAGGAACAATTAGTTCCTCCAAAAACTTTTCAATCTTCTCGGGCCCATTGAGTCCATTATTGCCGGGGAAAAACACCTTGCCCTTTTTGTCAAACTTACCCGCAAAGAATTGGAGCGCCTTTTTCTCTTGCCACGCCATTTGAGCAACCTCCTTCAAATTAAATTGATGCTCATCTGGCTGCAAGATGGCATCCATAACCTTTTGATTGATTGGTTCGTGCACAATTGCAAACGAGTAGCGCTCCTGATCTTTTTCAGGTAACTGAAAAAAATCAGTGAAATCGCGAGTCACAATTCTGCGAACTTCAATTGTGACCCAAGGTTTGGCA
Source organism: uncultured Nitrospira sp. (assembly GCA_964465695.1). Classification (GTDB taxonomy): domain Bacteria; phylum Nitrospirota; class Nitrospiria; order Nitrospirales; family Nitrospiraceae; genus Nitrospira_D. The sequence goes on along the minus strand of CAYXKP010000113.1, from coordinate 11,190 downwards.
ACAGCAACAAAAGTCCAGTCTGCAGGGCTGAGCTGATAGATTTCCTTCTTTTTCACCTTTTTCTCTGCACATTCCCGACAAATCCAGTCATCATGCCCCAGCGGAGATAAAGGGCGCTCAGGTGTTTCAAACTCTTCACAAAAGTAGCACTCTTCCATGACTTTCCTTTTTGATGCAGCGTGGGGAGTCGCCAGTGCCTCGCAAATTCCCGAAGTCGCCCTCCTCTTTCCTTTGGCAATAATTTACTTGACAAATGGATTGAGTGTTGAATCACTTCTTTTAGGTTTGGCAGGCGCATGCTTTGGGTTTGGGCTGCATGATAAGCCAAAAAATATTAGCCGTTCAGAGGCCATCTTTGCCCTTGTGTCTTATGCAATTGGTCCGCTTCTTTTGAGCGAAAGGCATTTTTATGCGCATGTGCTCATGATTGCGCTTGATGTTGCCTTTTTGGAACCCATGTTTGAACATGCCATTATGAAGAGAATTGTCGCTCTGCTTGTCATGTATTTGCCTTTTTTTTTCCCTCGATATGCGCTGGCAGGAATTTTGTTTTTAGGTCTCATGACCTATTACAAGAGATGGAACAAATAAAGCTTGCCCACTACGTGGGCAAAAATGAATTATTCAACCCTTGAAATTGTTGCCATCTGCATCACCGCGCCCATTTGTTTTGGCCTGTGGGGAGTCCTTGTTTTTGCTTGTGTTTTCGCAAGCGGGAAACAAAAAGAAAATGCATCAAAATGAGAACCGGCAACTTTTTTTTTGCTTCACAAACATGCTTATCAAACACATTGCCGACTCTTCCCTTTTGAAAAATACGCATGGCATCTCCCTGCGAGAGCTTGAAGTGCCGTCGCGCAGAGTAAAAATTGATTTTGAATTGAAATATGTAGAGTGCGACTTGGCAGATGAGAGGCTGGAGCACCATCCAGTCGTCAAAATGTATTTGAGCGCTCAAATGCATCGCGATAGGGACACTGGGGGAGAGCTGAACATTCACTTGGATGAGCATCGTTTGGAAAAGGTCTACAAGGGAACTCTGCAAGGGCAACTCAAAGATGAATACACGCATCTTTCGCCCATGGCTGCCATTGGAATTCGCTCATATGTTGTCCATTCAAACGACACGGGAACGCCATGCTATGTGAATGGCGGAACTACTCACGCCTTTTTGGGAGACATTGCAAAGCAGCCCAACTCTTATGATCACAATCTGGACCTCATGATGCACACTGTGGTAGTGACGGGGCGTGAGCCCATCAAAAAGGGAACCATTGAGCTCAAGGTGACAAACTTTGAGTTGGGTTCTGCCGTTCAATTTGCACCAATTGGAGCTACCGCCATGGGGTCGATGAATATTGAGGAGCGCTCCTCGCGCTTAAAGTCTTACATTAATCAAAGCATGGAAATTGAAGGTAGTTTCCCAGAAACAATCAAGGGAACGGAGCGAATGCGGGCGCCCATGGACATTTCAGAGGCGGGGTTAGAATTCACTGGAGATTCCTTTTTGCCTGTCGCAGCCTTTGCGATGCAGGCTGAAGTGCCCAAGAGTAACGTGGATTTCTTTTGGAATGCCTATGAGCGAGTCATGGCACATGCCAACTACTCTCCAGTCAGCGATTGGTATGACTTTACGCCAAAGGAAAAGGCTAGAATTGCCGCATCAATTGTGTCGTATGCCATTCAAACGTTTGACTACATTGGAGACGCATTCTACACGGGCGTGCGCGCAGGGCCCCGCGAAGCGGGGCAAAAAGTCGCAGGGCGCTACGCTTCTCGCTTCGCTGGTCGCTTTGCGGGCCAAATGCAAGGCGAAAAGGTTGGCAACGAAGAGTTTCAAAGCGTAGGGTGGGAAACGCTTGCATTTGACTGCGAGGATGGAGCAAATGGAATCAAATGCACCGCCGCTGCGCTTTGCGACTTGAATTTGCAAAATTACCCCGACAAGAAGCGCGCTGCCATCCTAGGCGAGTTGCAATCCATTATGCAAAACCGCTACATTAACATGATGACGCTTTCCGCTGTGCATGGAGCAAAAGCCGGAGATCAGACGGAGCAGCTGGGCGCTCACATGTATGACGCATTTTTTCCCGATCATCAGTTTCAGGCTGCGTTGCAGCGCACTCCACAAGGGAGAGAGCTGCTGCAGAGAATCGGAGCGAGCGGCGCGCCGGCGCCTACCGAACAAATTTCAGCAGCTCCGCAGAGCGGGGCGGATCGACTCCCCCACCTTGTCGGAGAAGGCACTGGGCCTTATGACCCATATGGCATTGTCAATGATCCGCTGCTAGATGCGAGGCAATACATTGCAAGGGAAATGCATTCTGCCGCACCCTTTAAAAAACTCATTCCGCATGAGCCCGGCAAGGCTTCTCCATTCTACCTCGCCCTTTTGTCGTGCTCTTCTGATCATGTGATCAACAAGTACGGCGTTAACGTGGGCTCATTCATTTGTGTCAATGTCAATCAAAAGACGCAAAAACTCACGCGCGGAGTTCTCTTTGTGGACGCTATTAACGATCGCGACAATGTTGGTCTTGTGCCAATGCCACCTCTACCAGATCAAGACATGGCCCTCATTCGCGAAATTATTGCCCTTCGCCCACCTCCTCGCCCGCTTGTGCTTGACAAGAGCAAGCCCATGGACGGACCAGAAAGAGATGAGCACATGGACAGACTTGTTGCATTTATCAAAAGCAGAGGTCGGCCACAAGGAAATCGCAAGCTTGGGGGAGTGGATTTATTTGTTAGGCCACACGCTTGGAATGCTGACAGGGCCAACATGATGATTCGTGACGCCATGCGCTTGGATCGCATCTATGACGCCGAGTATGAAAAGGAAATGATCACAAACAACATTTGGAACTGGCGCCTAAGACTTTATGTGAAATGAAAAAAAAAAAGAAAAATTATGGAGAAGGTTTCTCGTGTTTCAGCTTTTTCGCGCAACCTGTCAGATTTGCGTTCACTCTGGTTAGAGAAGAAGATTACATCGCGTGAGATCAAAAAGAAGCTCAGAGCAGTGTGGGCGACTCCTGAGGACTACACTTGGAAAGGGAAAAAGCTTTTTGACTTTGTGCAAAACATTAGTGAGGACATGAGCGACAAGGAAGTCGAGATCTTTGGGCAGTGCACAGACTTTGCGCTTTATTATGACCTTGAGCGCGACGAAATGATTGGCCCTCTCACCCTCGGAGGAGTTGCGCACTGCCCTAAAGATGGCAAGCATGTGAATCGCTGGCTGCGCGACGCCGAGTTGATTGACAAGCTTGACAGTGATGAAACCAAAGTGCAAATTTATGCGAAATAAAAAAAAAATTCTGAAAAAGAGAGAGGCTTATGTTGCACAATAACGTTTTGGCTCACTTGTTTGATGCGCATCCTGAAGGACTCACTGTTGATGAGTTGAATCACGCCATTCGTCCTGAACGCGTAGATGACATTTTGCAAGCGCTTGGAAAGCTTGAAGCTGAAAAGGCAGTTGCGCCCGAGCATATTGATCCTCCTCGCGAAGCGCGTGCTACTCGCTACTACTACCTGCCCATTTTGCCCATTGAGCACGTCTTTGTTCCTCTTGAAGAGCGAAGCATGTTTGACTTTGCTTTCAGAGAAAAGCAAGGTCTTGAAGATTTGCTGAAGCATCTTGTGAAATGCACTGGAGCATTTGGTGCAGAAAAGTACATTGAGCCGCTCGTGAAGGAGTTTAGGCAAAGTGCAACCTACTCAAAGCGCAAAATCCAAGATGTCGAGCGCTTGATGGAGCAAAAAAAAATGAAGCAGTGAAATTTTTATCTGATTCTAGCAGCATAATAATCCTTGTTGGGAAACTCGCCGTTAACGACGAGCTTTTGCGCAAAGCGAATCTCTGGCTCAGCAGGCAAAAGCGATGGAGCAAGAAGAAGCGTGCTGCGCAAAAACATTTTGTTCCCTTCCTCCTTTCTGGAATAGTCAAGTGAGGTGGCAACGGCATTGAAAAAAAAGAGAGTATGGTCAAACTCTGCAAAAAGCACTTCACCATTGCTCGCCTTTTCCTGCTTGTGTGCTTCTGCCGCATCAATCGCAACAACTTGCTGTACTTGCTTGGGTCGCACATATTCGATAAAGACGTGCTCTTGATTGTGCACTTTGCCGAGAAATTCCTTGTGAGTCTCGTAGCAATGGTCGCACAAGTCAAAGTTCTCGCACTGCAAGCACTTGTGACGAGATCCGACAATGGGCATGGCAGAGCAATTGTCGCAAAATACGTTTGGGTGAATTATCTCACCTCGCGCATGGCGAATTTCGAGGTCTTGAGCCATGACAAAGCCACGCTGCTTCTTGCGGCCACTTTGAAGCCCAGAATGGCCATGCTCATGCATGGTGGGCACAAAGAGAGAACCGTCGGCCATGGATGCAGACACGTAGGCAATAGGATGGCCGCTTGCGCGTCTGTCAAAGAGGCACACCAAAAAGGAGAAGTTGGCATAATGCTTTGCCAAGAGCTCTCCAATGTTAGGAGGGAGCTTGAAGAGCTGATGGACGCGACTAATGTCTTCGATTGAAGGCACAATGGTGCAGTTGTAAGAGCCAACTCGCTCGACTGGAAGTGTCTTGGCGGACCATCCGCCTCCACCGCCAAAGTTCATGCCAAAGCCAGCTGCCATCACTTCCCTTTGAGGAAAGAAGCTTTCACACTTTTGCCAAAAGTTCTTGTGCTTGGACATGTCCAAGAGTACGGGAGACTTTTCACCTTTCGGGATAGGCAAAATCATTGCGTTTGACGAAGTGGTAGAAGCGCTATTTTCATAAACTGTAAGCTGTTCTCCGTTTGGAAGGGCAATAACAGCAATGCGTGTGTTTGAAACTTGCTCAACAGGAAAAGCGAAAATACACATGAGCAACCCCTCTGGTTTAAAATTTTCGATGAAATGGGTCTCCTCATTTTTGCTCTCCTTTTCTTTTTTGCCTTTGCAAAAAATAAAGAAAATACGTTTTTTGGCGAAGTTGACAACGATCTAGTCCCCCCGGTTTTTCGGACCTTGAACCCTCAAGATATTTCAATGTGCGAAATTGTAGAGTGCAAATCTTGCGAGTCGAAAAAATGTTTTTTATGTCTCAACCAGTACGAGAATGGATTTACCTTCCAATCCAAAACAATTCAGAGCTGTAGCTTCATTGCATTTTCAATTAAAGCATCTTTTGATTCATCTCTCTCAAAACCTTGCTTTTTCCAAAACTTTTTTCGCTCCTTTTCTGGCGAAATGAGAAACCATTGCACGTTTTTCCTGTGGTCCCGATAGTAGTTGCGCAACTTGTGGAAATAAGGAATTGACCACTCGTCGTCATCACATACACAAAAGCAGGAGAGTATGGCGCTTGCTTCAATTGCAAAATGCTCTGAAACAAGCGCAACTCCATTAAGCGAAAAGCCAAAATCATCTCCCTCCAAAAAGAGGTAGGTAGTTTGGCAAAAGCCATGCTTTTTCACTTCATCTGGAAGTTCAATCAAAACATCTTGCCCTGTCCACTCTTTGACACGCTCCTTGACAAAAGTTTGCGTTAGCTCGCAATTCTCTTCATTGTGACGCACAAAGTAGGGTTGTGGGAAATGAATGCAAGACCCAATCTTGTTGCCAATTTGGTTGGTCACTTCAATGAAAAAAACCTCTCTGGTGAAATTCATTTTTAAACTTTCTCATTATCAGGTTTTTGGCTTTTGCGCCAACTCTTGTGCTTCTTTGACTTTTCGTCCATCATTTTTGTGAGCGACTCTGCCCAGTTCCTCATAATGTCATTTGTCATGGCATAGAGAGCACCGACAGTCAAAAAAGAGAGCCCGGCAACGGCAATAAAGAGACAGCTCAGCACCTTGGCTGCAGTGGCAGCTGAAGCAAACAAAGTGTCATAATCGCTAGGAGGGTTGGTGGCGGGAGGCGTTGCGGGTGCGGCCAAAAGAATTGGGACAGGCAACATGTTAAAGGCTTCGTAAACCAAGAAGATTGCTGCTAGGGTCCCAACAAAAATGAGCGAATAAGCTAGCATCGGGACACGTTTGTGCTTTTTGCTTGCTGCCTCTTCAGAAGAAGTGTGTTCCCGGAGCTTTTCATATGCAATAATCAAGCCAACAAACACAGTCACTTGTGAGAAGCAGCGCCAACCAAAATCGCGCAACCGGTTGGTGGTCTCGACAGTGTAGGCGCTTGATTGGAAGGGAAACCACCAAAACATAAAAAAAACCCAGACCACCAAAAGGGATGCTTCGAGAGCCAACAAAAGAGTCACAGAACTACGAAGAGGGGTGCTGTGAGTCATTTTCTAAAGAAAATTAAACAAAGAGAGCTTAAAGTCTTTTTTTGTCTAATAGAGGGCCTTTTTTAAAAATGTGGGGAGCAAAAAAAAGCACCTTGGACTCGAGCTTTACAAAGCGCTCTTGGGGCGCCCCGCAAAGCGGGGCTGCGCGAAGCGAAGTGCAACAAGCAGATTTTGGCGTAGAGGATGAAGACTATCGCTACTTGGGGCTCGATATGGGAGAAATAAGGCAGCAGCAGCAGCAGCAGCAAAAGGGAAAGCGCAAAGTTGGCTTTTTGGATGATGACGAAGAAGAACAAGAAGAACAAAAAGAAGAGCCGGCTCGTCCTTTAAAGACTGCAGCAAAAGAGCCCAATCCTTTTGAGGGCTGGCGCTTCAAAGTTGAAATTTATCGGACCTCTTCCCTTTTGCCATCTCTTGATCATGCCACGCTGAAAGCCATCAAAACCCTCTTGACAAGCAGAAGCATAAAATTAAGCGCTCCCCTTAGGCAAGAGCTCAAAAACGAGTCTACCCGCCCTGATGAGTCAAAGCAGCACAATCCACTCATTGTGGTCAAAAGGGACGTCGACACGGGTCAATTCAACCTCTTTATGCGCGAAGTGGTTGACATTATGAATTATGTCATGGCATGCGCGCTCGGTTGCACCTATGACATTTCCAGCAAAATGCGCAACAACAAGTTTGGAGTCGAAGATCTTTGCCCTTACAAGGGTGCTGAAAAGCCAGAGCATGGCCAAAAGTTTGGCATTGTCGATGCAGTCAATCAAAGGTTGAGCGAAATGCCCGCCGCAGACGCAGATCATTTTGACTGGCAAGTCAAGGGCTACTTTTATGCTCGTGGCGAGCTCAGTTCAGAAGAAGTTTGCAGGGGCGAAATTTTTGAGGAGCTTCTTGAAGACGTCAAGGCTATTCTCTCTAGAGAAAAGACCATTTTGGAAAAGCTCCCCGAAAGACGCATAATTAGCAAAGAGGAGGAAGACTTTTAAAAAAATGAAAAGGAGACGCGAGTCGCTCATTGACAAAGAAGAATTTCGCAAGCATATTGCAGATGCAGTTTTGGAGCAAATGGATTTAATACCTTCACCAGTGGAAGAGTGGACCATAAGCGAAGCCGTGCAAGAGGCATTACAACATGACTTGGAGCTTGTGGCAAATCACTTGATGGCGCGATGCTGTGCATTTGCCGATAAGAGGAGCGGAATTGACAAGAAGCAACCCCCAAAAAGAACTCCGCCTGCGAGAAAGGAGTTAAAGGTAGAGGATGTCATTTATGGGTGGAAATCAATTGAAAAACAAGAGCTACTTTAAAAAAAATGAGCCAAAACAAATGGTTTCACTTGGCTTGCTACTACTTTGGGGATGGAGGAGAAGGCTGGACCTTGTTGCGAATTGTCTATGAGCATCGCGGTGTTAGATATGGATACTACATTAAAGGGTGGCCCATTTTTACTGAGGATTTAAATGAAACTGGTCAAGTTAAAATTACTCAAACTGGACGCGTTCTGACGAGAAGAAATGACTGGAGTTGGAAAGACACATTTCAGCCTTACATTAGGCGGAGCCCAGTGGCAAAAGAGTATTGGGAGGCAGAAGATGTCAAGATTGACTGGTGCGCACGTGAAGAAGTTATCGACTCTGATTCTGAATAAAATCAAACTTTTATTCTCACCCTATTGGCGTTCACTTCTTCAAGTTCTTGGACGCGCTTTTCAAGCGCTTTGATGCGAAAGTCTACACTTTCTTCATACGGAATGCCCTTTGGACCTTCATAAAAGTAAACGTTTTTGATTTCTTCGGCCACGCTGCAAATTCTTCCAAATTTGTCAATGACCAGCTTTTCTTCTTCTTCTTCTTTGCCAAAAGATGCTAAAACACACAAGAACAACAGAAGCGTGACCATTTTTATCCGCCCCTCTCTCTGTGACTCTCACAATGTGTTCTGCCCATTTGAGCGCATTCTTCGCACAACGGGAGGTTGCAGTCATCTTGTGCGCATTTTTTGCCCTTTTTCCATACTGGTTCAAAGCAGTCATAAGCTTGGCAGGATTGAACTTGAAGAGCCAAGGCATCGATTGAAAGAGTTGTGCTATCGAACCTTTGAATGCGATGAATTTTCATATCAGTGTCTTTTGGTCTATTGGCTTCCGCTTCCTCTTCTGACCAAAAGTAATTTCCGGTCCAACCAATGCTCCTGAGAGAGCCATTAAGTGTGGCAAGTATTTCAAATCTCCAGATGAAAGGATGTTCTGCAACAATCTTCCGCCTTATTGCATTTGCTTCTTCAAACGCCTTGTGCAATTTTATGAGGTCCTCCTCCATCGTTTTTTTTTATTTTTTTTCACCTCCCGCCCCTGGCACCCGTTGGAATTTGGAGCGTGTCGCGGAGGTAGGATTGAATGCGCCCCAAGTCGCAGTCAAAGTAGAGAGCGGCGCTCCAAAATGTGGCAGGGAAAAGCGCGGCAAGACGAATTGGGTCCAGCGTCTGGCGACCTTCCCGCTTCATATTGTCGCGAATGGCACTGTCAAGGTTGTCCTCGCTAATCAAAGGGTATTGCCAAGTCTTTTCGCGCCCGCGCTTGTTCTTGTGCGTGACAGTCAAGAGCTTGTCCATTTTGCTTTCAACAAGTGTGGCAGTTGAAAGACACTTGATACGCTGCGACCCTCTCTCTTGCACGTTGATGGGGATGCTTTTGTCAACGATACGCTTCTCAACCTTGTATTCCACCTTTGGCGGACGCTTGTTGCGGGGCGCCTTTTTCAAGCCTCCCTTTTTCTTGTCAATCACTGGAGCGGGCGCCTCAACAACTTTTTGCTCTTCCTGTTCAATCAGCTCTTCCTCTTGCATATTTTGTGAATTGAAAATATTTGAGATCAAAGCAGAGCCCCTCTCTAAAAGAAAATTCATGATTTTCCTATTTTTTTCGCTTTTCGCTTTTTCATTTGGCTTTGAATTTTCATTCAAAAACTTGGGAGCCCGAGTCATGGGCTTTGAAGAAGGAGGTCATTGCAAGTTTACGCGTACGGACGCTATTGTATGTATTGCAGAGTATGTGGATTTTGATCGTAATGGCCAGGTTTCAGAAGAGGAATTTGAGCGTGCCAAAGAACTCTACCCGCCACCACAAGCAAAACTCCTCTTGTGGGCGGCAAAAAAGTTGAGCCATGACATTCCCTTTTCGCAAGTGCTGCACGATTGCGACGCGAACGGTGATAAAATTTTAGCGCCCTGGGATATGCTTCATTCTCAAAAGACTTGCCTCCCAACTCAAAGGGATTTGTGTATGCTCTACACTGTATGTAAGCGAGCCGAGAAAATTACTAAATTGATGAACCAATGAAGGGTTGTTACAAGTGCAAATTAGTTCCAGCTTCCTCGCGAGATGGCCCGTCTTGCTGTTGTGCGGGTCTTCCTTTTGTTTTTAGCGGATTGGTTTGTTTTTTTCCATTTCTCTACTTTGTCACAAGGTGCGGACTCTGCGTATTTTCCTCACCACCCAATGGGTTCATTTTACTAATGAGCATACTTTTTATCACCTTGCTGTCAATTGGTTTAATCATATCCATTATTGCAATATGCATTTGCATTACGCAGAAAAAACCATCGTGCGTGTCTGCTGAAGATTTGGAAGCGCAAAGAATTCTCGTCCCAATAAATTAAATTTAATTTGAGCATGTCTGAGGGTCGTTTTGTCCAAGTTTCCTCTCCGCCGTGGAAGGCATCAATCAAAGTGTATGTTTACCCCAACGGACTTATCTCCTGTATGGACGCATCTCGCTTGGTTGGTGATTTGCGCGAAAGCGTGGGACGTTCGTCTTTTACTTACAAACAGCATCTTTTGCCCTTTTTGGTTGTTGCTGACATGGGGAAACCACCTCACGTCTCTCAAAAGGGAAGAGTGAGAAAGCACTTTATCAGAGTGAGCGACCTGCGAGAAATTATGACTTTTTTCAACTTTTCAGAGAATGAGATTGAGCAATGCATGCAAGACTTTGAGGTTGCAGAGCGGCCAATCAGAAAGAGGGTGCACGAGAGCTCGGTTGATGAGCAACCGCCGCAAGCGACGGTGGCAAAAGACGTTGCGTCTGAAATTCTCGCCGAGTTGGCGACAACGCATGGCAATGAGATTAAGCAAGTCATTCTCAAAAAACTGGCGACCAAGTCAGTTGACGAGCTAATGAAATTCATTTAAAAATTGAAAAATGGAGGGTCGGTTTGTCAAGGCCAGTTCTTCAGTGTGGAAATGCCAGATGGATGTATGGGTCTACCATGGTGAGATGATTTCTTGCCTAGTGATCTCTGGCAATTGCTGATTTTTTATCAAACAAGATCGTTTCAGATCATTCAAGCAAACATAATGGCGCCCGTATTGATCGGTAGCAGTTCTGACAAGCTCCCCATTTAAGATCTGGGTTTTGCGAAAATTAACGAGCTCCATATTTTTTGTTTTTGTTTTCGCCGATATGGGTTCCCGATTTCATTACATTGCTCGAACTGGCTTGCTGATTGTCGATAACGAGATTGTTTTTAACATGCGCCAAGTTTTTTCTTTGTATCATTCCGGTTATGATATTTGGATTACTCATCCTAGTCCAAGCGAAAAGTGGGGAGCAATCAGCGCACAACAATCAAGAATTCGCGCGAGCTCGGCAGAATTTCAAGAACTGCTCGAAAAATTAAAGAGACATGATTAAGGCAATATCCTGCGTTTTCGCGAAACGTGTCGTTTCGCTAAAACACAGCCCAATATCCCCACAAACCCCCACGAAACACCGCCCAATCTCGCTCCAATCGTCCAAACCATAATTACTGCGCAGGATTCCAGCAAGACTCGATCGCGTTTGTGGCGAGTTAGGAGATACCAATAAAAGAACGAAAAAACCACACGAATTGGGCAAATG
>CAYXKP010000112.1:0-14953 GCA_964465695.1 uncultured Nitrospira sp. | reverse complement strand
GAGTGGAAATCGAATTCATCCTGCGCGACCCCGCGCAAGTCTATCCCGCTTGGGATACACGACGCGGGTAAGAAAGGAGCGGAGCCATGAACGAGATCACGGCGGGAACCTCGGTGTTTGCGGAACGAGCATCGGAATCGAGTACCGAAGAACATGAAACGACGCGCCGGCGGAGGCCCCAACGAACAGAGGCACCGCTCAGGAAACAGGACGAGATCGGAGAGGCCTTGCGGAAACGGTTCGTCATCGCCGGAGCCAAATACTACTACCGTGATCGAGAGGAGACGATTGCGTTTGAGGATCGCGGCACGCGCCTGACCACCGAGTGGCAGGATCCCAATGTCATCCATGGCATGATGCTGCGGGCGAGAGAAAAGGGCTGGTCCAGTCTCCATATAAAGGGCACTGAGGCCTTCAAAGCCGAGGCCTGGTTGCAAGCGAAGATCGCAGGATTCGAGGTGGCGGGCTACCAGCCACGTGCCTTGGATGAAGCCAAGCTCGCGGACCGTCTCAAAGACATTCTGCGTCCGTCCACCGATGATCGAGAAGGGAGTCCAACCCACGAGAATGTGATCGAGAAGCAGGCGTCACACCAGCGGCGTGAACGCCCCTTCACGGAGAAGCAACAGATGGCTCTGAAGACGTTGGAAGCCATTCTGCTGGAGCGGGGTGAGAGTCCGGCGGTGCGAGACGCGGTGCTGGCCGAAGCGAAAGCGCGACTGCGTGGGGATCGGATCATCGTGGGCCAAGTGCGAGAACATGGGATCGCGCATTTCGAGCACAACCCCGACAAGGAGAAGAGCTATTACGTGAAACTCGACACGGCGCAGGGAGTGAAGGAGGTGTGGGGCACTGACCTGGCGCGGGCGCTGGAAAACAGCGACATCACGACGGGGGATCGGGTGGCGCTCGTGCAGAAACGAAAAGAGCCGGTGGTCGTGCAGGTCGCCGTCCGCGATCAGCAGGGACGGGTGACGGCGACCACCCCGCGGACCGTGTCGCGGAATGTCTGGGACGTGGTGAACCTCGACCGGTTGGGCGAACGGGAACGAAACGAGACCGTCCGCACAGTGGAGAAGGATCCGGTCGTGCCCGTCTATGATCGAGCGGCTGCACGTCAGCAGCCAGATCCGGTACTAGCGGCAACGAAGCGTCGGGAACGCGAGTGCGACGGGCGATGAAGCGGGAAGAGGTAGTGACGCAAGGAAGGAGGGAACCAGTCATGACGAAGACGCGGGCAGTTTGCATCACGGCCGTCTCCGCTCTCCTATTCATGTTGAGCGTCGAGACAGTCCCTGCACAGATGCAAGACGCAGAACTGCAGGCCGAACTGACGGCCAGCCAGACTCAGGTCCGAGCGATGCCTCAACTTTCCGGCATTGATCCACGAGCGCTCGACGCCGCCATCTCGGGCAAAGGGATTACACAAGTCGTGTCGCCGCAGGCCGCGGCTCGGGTCCCGAAAAGACCGAATCCGTCGATCTTGACGGGCATGACACGCACGGCCTGTGAAGCGGTACTCTGTCTCGGCGCGATCGGAGAGGCACCCGGCGAATGTGCGGAAGCCCTCGCCGAATACCATGCGATGCAGATGTTTGGCATGGGCAATGCTTTCTTGCTGATGTGCCCGACGCAGTAGGCGTCTCAACGAGCGCTGTGACTATTGAATGACGAGTGCTGCTGAGCCGGGCCATCCACTACAGAAGAGAAAGGAACGTAAACGATGACCGTACGTGTCGAGGAATGCGTGACCGAGCGAGAGGTCAAGATAGCCGTGTCGAAACAGACGGTGGGGGATGTTATCGTGACGGAAACAAGCGAGGGGTTTTATGTGCAGGTGGAATTCCAGTACATCCGACCGCGCTGGTTCTGGTTGACCTCCAAGCGATCCCCATCGGTCCCACGATGCTTTAAACACCTGGGACGGTTAAACGATCATCTCCGAACGTTGGCGCCGTCCGCCGCCGTGCGCATTCAGCGCGAACGGATGGGGGAAGAGCGCGTGGCCAACTCCGCATGAAGTCAGCACGACTCATGAACGTTCCATCATGCACAGGGCCATGTCCCGAACTGGGACATGGCTGTTGACTAACCGCAAGGCTGCTAAGCGAGTACGTCGCGCCGCGCGGTCGGTTCGAAGAATCCTTGCTCGTGCAGAGTGGTAAACCAGTTCTGAGCCAAGTCTGTTAAGTCCATTTGGGGATGAGGAAACTCATGGGTGCGGCTTCCAGCACCATGGGACTCGCAGACCGCCATTCCTAGGTAGTCGTTTCTGAATGAGATGGGCTCGGCCGCCGCACCGTCAGGCAGATCATACAGTAGGAATACCATGTCGGGATCACGCATCAGGTCGCCATTCTGCTCACAATAGTGACAGAATGACACCAGCCGTGTTCCTCCTCACGCGTCCCGATGTCCTCAACCGACAAGGACAGGTAGCCGGACACCGTGATGCGAACGGCGGTATCCCCGCCGAGCAGCTGCGTGAGGTACTTCGCAAACTCCTGATACATCTTCATCCTCTCCATCCTTTCGTGAAGTGAAGGAAACCTCCGGCGCGGAGGCCGGAGGCTTCCGATGATTCGTTACTGCTCCGGCTGCTCGCCGATCCAGGTCTTGGCCTGCGTCACGAGGACCACGAGGGCCTCGAGATCGGTGAGTCCGAAGGACGCCGAATCCTTCCACTCGCCGTGGGCGTCCTTGTAGGACCGCGCGAAGGTCGTGTTGTAGAACTCGCCCTTCTCGCCGGCGTTTCGCCAGATAGTGGCCTTGATCGCGCCGCAGCGAAGCGTGGTGACTGGTTTGGTTAATTGAGTTGCCATATTTGCTCCTTTTGTGTGAGTTGATGTGTTGGCCTCTCACCGGGAGGAGGAGGCCACGCATCAACGGAAAAGGAGCAGGGAGGGACACCGCCACCCGGCGGGCCGGAGGGCGCGAGGCGGAGGAATGACCGTGGAAAGAAGCCGATCGAGAGAGCGGCGCACGGGCGTGATCGACGCAGCCCGGCGGTGGAAAGCCGGGGCGGTGGACGGACACGCACTGGCAACGGATATCAATCTGACACGTATGCGGCGGGAGAAGGTGATTATCGTGGTTTAGACGAGGCGAAAAAGGCACTAACCTGTTATGCAAAAGGGCGAGTGTCCTGCTTCTGAAGGCCAGAGATGCCAAGGTGGAGCTTCCCTGCCGGCATAGAAGGGATCATGGCAGCAGTAACCAGACGGCCAAGTCAAAGGCCGAGATGCGCTCCCGTGAGGAAACGGTCATGAAGGCAAAGGAGCTGCTCAACGAGCAGGTCGCCGACAAAGTCTCCTGGAGCGAAGCAGATCGCCGCGGAAGAATCGAAGAAGGCCAAACTCGTCCTACACGTCCTACAAACGATCATGATCACAAGATCAGGGCGGCCTAGGGGCTCGGTGTGGATTATTCAAGCCATTTCGCATAGGCGCGAACGTCCATCATTGGGACTGTCGCGATATCTTGAAGGCGGGCGATCAACTCAAGAAGGAACGCCGTGGCGGGCTTCCCTTTATTGATGATCGTATAAAAGTCGGTATTTTCCCGGCGAAAGGTTCCATGAGCAGCGATGCACCCAAGGTCAAGCCGACCTGCCGGGGGTCCGACTGCGAGCGCCTCTGCAAGAGAATCGCCGCATGGCGGATTCCAGTCGCTCTCAAGGGTAAGTAGTCCACCGATAATGTGGCCTGGTGATTTGGCTGGATAGGTGCCTCCAGCATGGGGAATGGGAATGCTGGTACGATGCAGGCGGCGCACGCTCGCAATTTTGTCTTGAGCGTAGGAGATAAAGGCGGCGTTCACTGTCTGCTTTGCCTCAAACACGGCATAGATGCTCTCAGCGGGAATAATGGTCTGTCCCTCGTATTCGAAAATGAGGGGGGAATATTGGCGGTCAAAAATGACGACATCGAGTTGGTGACTGCAAACGCCGTTACTGTCCACGGCGTGGGCTTTTATTGCGCGGTAGCGTGTCGGAAGGTAAGTCTGGAGAAGGTTCAGCCAAACGGATTCGCTGGCATCGCCTTTAGTTCCCGGGTGTGCAAGAGACTTGCGAGCAGTGGATAGTCGCTGTTCGATATCCTCATGGAGGCTCGAAAGGAGCTGGGGTAAAGACCAGTCGCTCATGTGATGACCTGTCCCCAGTCGCGCGCGGCAAGAGTTCGGACAGCTTCGGCTTTTATTGTGGCACGTTCGGTCGCTGAGAGGTCGTCGGAAATAATGTTATTAGTATTGGCCGGATCGACAAAGCGCGCATTAGGGAAGGAGTCACGCAGATAATGAAAGACCTTCCAAACATTGTCCGTAAGAGTGCCGAATATGGAGCCGGATAGTGCTTCAATTACCACCATTTCAAGATAGAACGAGGGGAAATCGAGGCGCTTCTGGTCGCGCCAGAGTTTGAGGATACGGGTTTCGTTGATCCGATACCCATTCTGAACGTACTTGATGTGTTCCGCTACATTCGTTTTCGTCCATGTCTCCGCCTTTCGGCGCCATAGGCTGTGATCCTGGGTAAAGACATCCTGCTGTTTGCCGGGCACTAAATCCACGTCATAGCCGTTGACGCGTACCCGGATGGAAACATTCTGTCGCCTCGGGGAATAGCCATTGTTTTCCATCTGGGTATAGAGGGTTTCGTAAACTTCCTTCAGGGTGTTGGGGCATTGCTGGGTAACCGAAAGGAATAGATCTATATCCGTGCCGCTGCTGTTTGCTGTCCCTTTGGCAAATGAACCACTTGGGTCGATGCTTGCCAGGTAGCTGCCTCCCCATTGGGAAAGAAGTGGTTGAAGCGTGCGCTGCACGCTACGGACGGGTGAGAATGGACCCGTATCGACGGATTCACGGGTAAGAATGCGCTGCAGATATTCGTCTGCGCCCATAGAAAAAGCTAGGAGTGAATCGGTTCCCTGTCTGTATCGATGTTTGTCAAACCTGTGACTTCAACAGGGGGATGATCAGGAAACGTGGCGATGATCGAGAGGCTGCCGCCCATGGCTTCGATGTAGCTGCGCAACGTCGAAATCAGAAGATCTGTGCGCTTTTCGAGACGTGAAACGCCTTCCTGTCCGATGTTAAGAGCTTCGGCAATGCGCTCCTGGGTTCGCCTGTGGGCCTGCCTCAATTCGCGCAAGGTCATTTCCTGGGCAATCAATTCGTTCGCACGGGCCTCAACTTTCTTCCGGCGCGCTGCCGGTAGCTTTTTCATCGTGTCCTTCAGTTTGGTACTCATAATGTTTAATCCTTTCCTTTTTTCGTCGCGCTGAGGTGTTTATCAAATCTCTCGTCGGCCTTGCGGATCAGGTCTTTGTAAAACCGCTTCTCGCTTCCGCCTGACTTGTCGTCAGCGACGAGAAGGATGGCACGGCGGCGGCGGTCAAAGGCGAATGCCACGCGCCAGACGCCATCGGCGGCATTGAATCTCAGTTCCTTCATGTTCGCATGCTTGGAGCCCTTCAGGGTGTCAACCCATGGGCGTCCAAGGACCGGGCCAAATTCTTCGAGAAGGTGAAGATGGGCCAGCAGCTCGTCCTGGACATCTTCCTCCAGCCCGTCATACTCCAGTGCAAAATCTGCATAAAACTCAACGTCCCATGTCACGGATTAAGTATGCCTTTAAATGCCTATGTTGTCAATAGCATATAGCGGGGAAACCTGTGGAAAATAGGATATATCACCAGGCGGGCTCTGCCTCGATCTAAAATTCTAGCACTTCGCGCCGATTTTCACTTCCCTACCTCTTGACAACACATCAATTCCTCCCGTAATCGACTGAACTACTTTTCCGAGGATCGCACCTCTCCATGCGCATCACCGCTCAAGCCCTCTACAACATCACTAAGTGTGCGCATCGCGTGTACCTCGACGCGAATGGCGATCCCAAGGACCGAAGCGAGGTCGGCTCCTTTGTGAAACTGCTGTGGGAGCTAGGCCTTCAAACTGAGCGTGAGTACATTGGCACCCTTGGCGAGCTGGCCGTCTCAGATCTCAGCCAGTGTGGCATTGAAGAAGCCTGGGTGGAGACGCAGCGACTGATGCAGGAAGGAGCGGGTCTGATCTACCAAGGGTGCCTCGTGGACGGGTCATTCGTGGGACGACCTGATTTGCTGCTCAAACGAACGGACCTCACATCTCGGTTTGGCCCATATGGCTACGAACCCATTGACATCAAAGCAGGGAAGGGGTGGGAAGAACGGGATGGAAAACGGACACACTTCAAAGAGCACTACGCATTCCAGATCCTCTTTTACCGCTTGTTGTTAGAGCGTATCCAGGGAGCGTCTCTTCCTCTTGGGCGCATTGTAAATGTCGAGAAACAGCTCGAAGAATTCCCGGTCGCCGACTTCGAACAAGACTTTCAGGAAGCGCTGGCCGAGGCGCAGCGCTTGATCTCCGGACAAGAAACTTCCGAACCGGTCCTTGGGAGCAACTGTCAACTCTGCCAGTGGCATCGCCGCTGCGAACGTTGGGTCACCGAGCAGGCTGATCCCACCGGGCTGTTTTTTGTGGGGAAAGTCAAGTTTCGACTCAAGGAGGTCGGGCTCAAGACAATCCACGACATCGCTGCCATGGATGTGAACGAATACCTGAAACCGCCCAAGAAGATTCCACGCACCGGGAAAGAATCGCTGCTGCGGATGAAGGAGCGTGCTCGAGTCCGGTTGGCCGGGAAACCGGAGATTCGACCAGGCTTCACCTTTCCTGCACGAACCCGCGAGGTGTATTTCGACATCGAGGATGATCCAACGCGCGGGGTGACTTATCTGTTTGGGCTTTTGATCAAGGAACAGGGGAGGGCCCCTGTCTTTCAGTATTTCCTCGCCAAGCATCCGGATAATGAAGAAGCGACAGTGCGAGCCTTTTGGGAGTTCCTGCTCTCGGCCGGTGAGGACGTGTATTACGTCTACTCACACAAAGAACGGAGCACGCTTAAACAACTCATGGAACGATATGAATTAGATCCAGCTGTGCTGGAGACCTACAAAGGGAAGGAGTATGACCTCTACAGTGATCTCATCGTGGCCTACTCCGACTGGCCGACCTATTCCTATGGGATCAAACAGATTGCCAAGCAAATTGGCTTCACGTGGCGCGATCCAGATCCGTCCGGAGCCAACTCAATCGCCTGGTACAATCAATACCTCGCGAACCCGACGGATGAAGCTCCTCTGCGACGGATTCTGGCCTACAATGAGGATGACTGTCTCGCGATGGTCGCAGTGAAGGACTATTTCGAACAGGCCCTCAGCTAGTTCAAGCAACTATCGTCCTACGGAACGTAAGGGTTCTTTAGAAGGCGAGCGTGGCGTGTAACTAATCAACCTTCCACTCAATTGCGAGGTGTCAGCGAATGCGCCCAGTCCCATGATCCGCTCTTCTTTTTCGGTATTTTCACAATGTCCATTAGCGCGTCCGATGCGGCCACCAGAGCACGCATCTTTGCGATGCACGAACAGACCCCACGGATGTCGTGTTTAAGGCGTTGGGAGTGGATTAAGACAATCGGTAGTGTCTCTTAGAGAGGGACAAGCTTCCACAGGCGTTCAAACATTCTGAACGTGCTCAAGCTGGTATATGCAAAAGCAAGAAGTTGTGTACACATACAATAAATCTTGTAGGGTAAACGTACGTATGTGGGCACCATTCAAAAAGTTATGGCAGTGGATCCTCCCTCAGAAAAGACTGGGAAGTTTTTCTGGGACCGTCCTTTCGGATACCAGCGGCAGGCCGACCGTATTCGACGATGGCAAGCTTTTCATTATTGGCAATGAAAAGAAGTTCAAATGGCTTAAGTTTAGATGTCCGTGTGGGTGTGGCGAGGTTCAGGCTATCAATCTGATGCCAAGCCATCAGCCAGTGTGGAGTCTTGAGTTCCATGGTGACCAGACCGTGACTCTCTACCCCTCGGTTCATGCTCAGAAATGTGGAGCCCACTTCTGGATCCGACGCAATCAGATTCACTGGTGTTAGTCTACCCAGGTCAAATCAAGGAAAGGCGTGGAGTCGCCTCGCCCCCAGAGCGATTGTCTCGTGCACAAGCATCCACTCCTTGGCTGAGGCCGATTCGTTCGTAATCGAGTTTGGTCGAAGAAGCACAACAACTCTGAAGAAGCTCGATCTGACCCCATAAACCCTGTCAGACGCTGAAGAAGCTCCGAAACCGCCAACGCAGCGATGGTGCTGGTGAATGGCATAACAGCCGGGTTGGGCATTTCTAGTTCAGGGGCATAGCCTTCCCCGACGAGACTTTTTCGTTCCTCGTCCGAGAGAGATTCGAGACGAATTCGTTCTGCGGTAATTCGTTGCCGACAGAACAAGCAAGCCTCGCCAGGTATCAAGGTAGTTACACGCCCCACCACATCGGTAATCATCTCATCTTCTGACCTGATTGTGACGCCCATATCAATGACTGGTATGAGATATCGAAGCGCCAGCTGGGTTAAGATCGAACGAGGAATTTCTTTATCAGTACAGCCAAAGATAACGTCACAATTGCGAAGTTTTGCGGCGACTTTCTCGCGTGTGATGTGTTCGTTGTATGCGTTGATCTTTGTTCCAAGACCAATTTGTTCGATGTTTCGTTTCGCAATCTGAACCTTCGCCTGGCCGATATCAGAAACTTGCGAACCATAGACTCTATTGACATTGGACGCATCGAATCTGTCACCATCAAAAATCGAAAGCGTTCCTACTCCCAACCTGGCAAGTTGTTCAATCACGGATGATCCGGTCCCGCCGGCTCCTACCACACCGATATGGAGGCTTTGGAGTAGAGTTTGAACTTCTGAGCCAAAGGCGCGGACCTGACGATCGAAGAAGTGTAGATTCCGAACGTGATCTCTTGCGCAATCATGAAACACAAATTGTCGACCTATGGCACGAATACGTGTGAGCGGAACGAACCCCTGATCAAAAATACGACCAATGACGCCATCATCGGCCAACACAAGAGATCCGTGCAGGTGGGTTGGGGTTCGTGATGAAAAGAATTCCTGAAGTTTTACCTCCTCTCGATCATCTTGAGGCGAATATTCCAGGAAACCTCCAGGGTGAGAATGTGCAAAAACAATAGAGAGATCTTCCCGTAGAGCCAGTTTAGCGACTCTGGCATAGCTCTCTGAAGCGACTGAGAGGAAATCCCGTCGTCGAGCAAGGTAGTGCTCAGGTGAAACGGGAACGACTGAGCGGACGAGGAGGCGGAGTTCGTGGTCTGTCTTGCTCTCCCGACACAGTACATATGCTGCTCCTTCAATGTCTTCCATTGAAAACACGAAGGCACGAAGCTGTCGATAGTCTTCTTCTCGAATTGTGAGAGAGTAGTTCATGTCTTTCTTGATAGGCCTTGTAGCTCCCGCCAGATAACCGGCATAAAAGTGCGCAGGCCATCTATCCCTGGACGCCAAACTCCAGCTGGAAGGTGACGTGAAAATCGCTGCCAGTTTCGCCCAAGATGGGCCTCGGTGACCTCAGATGCCTGGGCGAACTGACCAGTCGCAGCCAATCTAATTGGCGGGTCGCAATACCACATATCTAAGGGAGCCATGTTGTATTGAGCGGGAATTCGAATCATCAGATCGGTTACTGGTGGCGAAAACCCGCCACCACTCACAGCGAAATTGCGAATAACGAGAAATCCTCCCTGTGTATCTCCGGGATAAACGGTCCAATCGTAATCTCGCTCTTTCAAGAACATCTTGTCGTCTTCTGGAAGGTACATGTCACCATGTCCCTGGGTTAATTGTGCTTGGGGCTGTGTAAAAGTGCATTCCAGGTTTTAGGTCGATGCTTTTATCATTGGAAACCAAAACGTCATCGGCAGGGCCGTGAATTTCTAGCCACAGGTCTCGATCGGCTGGTACATCTGGATCTGGTAACGCTCTAAGTTCAGTACCAGTCATGGGCGTTTTGTGTGCTTTGAAATGCTCTTTGTCGATGCTAATTGGGATAGGATGCTGGACGTGTTCGTTAGCCATTTGTTTCCTCTCTGGGTAGGTGAATATTTAATAGCTAAAGTATATACTATAACTGGCTATATTGTCAATATAATACATTGACAAATTGATTAATATTCATATAATTTCTGAAAGGAGGTGGAAAATGAAGATCTTAAGCGAAAAAAGGACTATGACCCTAAACCTCACTGAGTCAGAGATGACGGTATTAGAGAAACTCTCGCAGGAGAAGGATATGACGAAGACTGCTGTGCTTCGTCAGGCGTTACGGCTATATCAATTCATCGAACAGAGAGTTGCCCAGGGGGAGAAGCTCTATTTTGAAGACGAGCTATCTAAAGAAAAGAAGGAGCTCGTTGTTTTGTGAGTTCACGGACCTCCGTCTTCTTACGGCATAAGGCAACTGACCAGTACGTGCCGGCAGTCCTAATTGATGGTGTTAGTAAGGCAGAGGTTGACGAGACGGAAAAAGTGTGGCGCCCTCTCATACAACAGGCATTAAAACGGATGGAGGATGAGAAATATCCACGAGAGCGTCGTCCTCAACATGCTCACTGGGATTGGAGGAAAAAACACCAGGTAGCTGAAAATATTTTGGCCTATCAAATGCTCGGCATCGAATGCGATGGAAAGATGCAAGGATTAATGCTCCTAAAGACAGCGGGGAAACTGTCCCGTCTTGCCGAGCAAAAATCGTATGGGTTGGTCTACATTTCATTCATTGAGGCTGCCCCCTGGAACTCCCCGCTCATTGTACAGGAGCCACGCTATAGTCAAGTGGGGACCGTATTGTTGGCAGCTGCAATCGATATCAGCATGGATTTAGGATTTAAAGGCCGAATCGGGCTGCATGCTCTTCCGCAAGCAGAGGATTGGTATGCAAATCATTGCGAGATGACCGATCTTGGTTCCGACCCGAACTATCATGATTTGAAATATTTCGAAATGACTTCTGGTCAGGCAGCAAACTTCCGCAATTGAGGACACATTCTTATGAAGGTAAAAATTACAAAAGAATGGTTGGAAAAACGAGCAGCTCGGGATGAGAAAGCGGAAATCTCTTCCGGCGGGCTCGATATAGAGGAGCTTAAGAGGGAAACAAACGCTCTGCGTCAAACGCCATATGAGCTTGAAAGGTGGGTGAGCGCTTTCGGCAAGCTTATTCGTTTTCGGCGATTGGAGATGGGATTCTCAGCGCCAAAGTTGGCTCAAGCAGCCGACATTGATCTGCTTGAGATAGAAAACATAGAGAAGCTTGAAGGTTATCAAGCCGAACCTCGTACCATTTTTAAGTTAGCCAAAATCTTGAAGCTGCCAGAAAAGCAACTCATGATACTTTCCGGGAAGCTTTTCGTCGGAGATACGTCTTTTTCATGCCAAGTGGAACGCTTCGCCGCTCGAGCTAAGTGCGTTAATCAGTTAACCGATGAGGAACATATGATTTTAAAGGAGTTCGTCCAATTTCTCGCTGAGAAAGATTGAGGTCTGTTCACTGTGAGAAACCAATTCCTCAGTGAGCGGACCGCTCAGGACATTGATCGGTTAATCGCTAAAATTCTTCGTGATCTAGGGAATCCTGAACCTCCACTCAAAATAGAGGAAGTGCGATATCTTCTAAAATTGGATCGGCAGTTCTATTCCTCGACAGATGATGGAGTACTACGAGAATTTGTCCATAAATTAAAACTTGCTGGGAAACAAATCATCGATCGCCCGTCTTTGCTAGCCGATGTCGTGAAAAAGTGGAGCTTGAAAGCACTATTTTTGCCCGATCGGAAGCGAATTCTGATAGACGAAACCTTGCCAGAGGCCAAATGGCGGTGGAGTGAGGGTCATGAGATCAATCATTCCTTGATTCCTTGGCACAATACGCTGACCTTGGGTGACGACAGAACAACGCTAACTCCAGCTTGCCACGAACAAATTGAGGCCGAGGCGAACTATGGAACCGGACGCCTTCTCTTTCTTCGCGATACTTTTGATGAAATGGCAAGGAGCACAAAGGCCTGCTTTAAATCTGTCGAGACCTTAGCAAAAGTCTTTGGAAACAACTTGACTAATACACTTTGGCGATATGTTGAGCAGAGTGACAGACCTCTGATTGGCATTGTCAGTCCTCATCCTTGCCATCTTCCTCACGGCTTTAACCCATCTGATCCTTGTCGATATTTTATTCGATCAAGATCTTTCGTGGCGCAATTCCCTGATGTCTCAGAGATTCAACTCTTCCAGATTATCGCGTCCTATTGCCGCAATAGCAAAGGTGGGCCATTGGGATCGAGCGAGGCACAATTACGGGACGCCAATGGCGTCCACCATTGTTTCTGGCTCGAGACTTTTAGTAATACACACGAACTTCTCACTCTTGGTGTGCACCGTGGAATCAAGCCGTATAATTGACACCCCTATTGAACGTACGAAGTATGGTTTATCCAACATTCAAACTATGCGTCTGAGCCGGGTTGTATTTGGCGGCGCGCTGAGTTAGCCACAACTCTCCATGTCCCTACGGACTCAGCGGCATGGGGTTTTTTCGAATGGAGAGATGCTTCAGATGGGCTGCCAGCAGGTGGCTCGCTTCCTTGGCAATCGCCGCGTCTTCGGCCGTCGGGACAATAGTTTCCCGCATTGATGGGCTCATAGCTGCCATTGGGTGAGCTCCTCTTTCCTGGCATCAGGATGGCACCCAAACGCATTATCCGCAATAAGAGCAATAAACGAAATCATGGCTAATTTAAAGTTACTGTTTTTGTGAGTTAGTCCCAAAAGGACAGACTACAGGTTTTGTGTCGACTTTGTCGCCGTAAGATCAAGGGTCCACGCTAGCTAGGCAGTCAGACATAATGATGGCCTGGCCTGTATAAAAGATTTGGTCAGATTCGTATCTTCTTGGCGAGCGAGAGCGCTCGCCGCTGATCCATGCCGAGATAGTGGGCAGTACTGCCAATGTTCTTATGACCGAGCAGGTGCTGGCAGGCCGCCAGATCTTTCGTAGCCTGATAGATCGCTGCGGACTTTGATCGCCGCATCGAATGGGTACTGTAGCGTTTCCAATTCAGATCCGCGTACGAGACCCAGCGCTTCACGAGATTGGCGTACTGCTCCCGCGTCAGATACACCCCGGTCTTCCGATTCCCGATACTCGTCCACAGGAAGGCCCCTGGTCCTTTACGTGAGGCCGCAATCCACGCGGCCAACGAGTCGCGGGTCTCCCGCGAAAGTGCGACCACATGACTCCGACCGGTCTTCCGCTGCCGGATCGGAAACTCCTCGACGACCTGCCCGCGATGATCCGTCACTTGCCGGACGCGCAAGGGCAATAGATCCGAGGCTCGCAACATGGTGTCGAGGGCGGTATTGAAGAGAGCCAAATCCCGGAACTTCTGTTCGGCAGTCAATTTGGCACGAATGACGGCGGCCTGAACCGCAGTGAGTGGGGTCATTTGACCCACGGCCACGCGTTTATTCCACGGCGGGCGGGGTGGGCGCTTCACGGACGGTTTCGTGCGCATGAGCGAGAAGGTAGCACGGGGGCCGTCTTTTGTCTAATTTGTGCTTTTCATAAAAGCACAACTTGGACGTTGGACGTCGAGATCGCCTCATCACTACTCACAGGGGACAGAGGGTGCAATGACCGACCGGTTTTTACACGAGGAACATCGCCTACGACTTACGATGATCTCACACCAAACCGCGATTAATCTCTTAGTTGTATAAACCAAGGCAGGCATAATGCGGCGCACCGTGCGCCATTACGCAACCAGTCCTAATACTATCTATGACCTTTGATTTCAGCTTACTGAACCGCGCGCTGTCATTTCCGTCTATTAGCTGGTATCTTGGCTGGCTGGGTAACGGAAACCTCGTTACAGACTCTGCACAACTCCGGCAAATTCTGCTTTGATAAACGCCTTTGATTAGGTGCTTTACTTATTGGTCTATCCGTTCCTTTAAGAATGCGGTTGATTGCCAATACGAATTTAGTTCTGTCTTGCCGGTACATCCCAGCTCTAGCACCTTCAAATTCGCAGTTCCACGCAGCCAGGGCTTGGCCATACTCCAGCGCATACTGAAGTTTCTTGTCGGATATTCGATTGAGCCCCGCTAGCCCATTTCGTGCAAGCACATGAAGTAAACCAGCGGTACACCAATCCCCTGCACCAGCTGTGTCCTTTAGATGTGGGACACTGAAAGCTGGCACCGACAACCAACCTTCGGACTTCGCGCGAGGTAACTGGCTACGGTACCTCAACCCATCGGTACCGCATGTCTCGATTTCAAGGAGAACATTGTCGCGAATTGAATGCGGAAGCTCAACCTCTCCGAGATCAGAAAGTCGGTCGTGCGCATACTTCACGATGTGTGCGAGACTCCACGCCTCTCGGAATAGCCCTGGTTCGCCGACCCCTGCAGGTTCAAACACGACCACTGCACCCCGTTTGCGACTGAGTTGGGCCATAAGAAGTGTGCTCCGTGACACACGATCGAAGAAAAACACTTGCGATGGCCTCAATCTTAACGCGATCTCATGCACTGCCGAAGCAAGAATCGGCTTATAACCAGGCAAGTGAGCACCACACGATGGACAACGCCACGAAAAGGAATGTTGCGGCACGCCATTCTCCAACCGACGAATGCGTTGAACAATCACCGGCGTACTTCCGTCTGGCTGCCTGCTCACAAATTCGGTAGATACTTTCCAGTATCGAAGATCAGCAACTACTCGTTCTGCTGCTTCGTCATGTCCAAGGCGGCTGATTGGAAAGCAACGCCAACCCAAATATCTCAAGGCAGCCATGACATTTCCACACGTTCCACCAGCATAGGTGCATGGTGTGGCGCCGTCATCCGCAGGAATGACTAGATCAAGCGCAAGTAGTCCCATGCCGACTGCAGACGGTACCCGCGCGTGCGAAAGCGTTATAACTCGTTTGCTATGCATTGCATTCCCCAGCCAGCCAGAGACCGAATAGCTCAGCCTC
>CAYXKP010000111.1:14159-14974 GCA_964465695.1 uncultured Nitrospira sp. | reverse complement strand
ATTTCTTCTCGTCAGCGAGGAGTTGGCCTGAAGAAAGCCGATCTGACTCTGGAGTTGTCCGAGCAGCCCGTCGAGCGCGGCATACTGACGGCGGAGCCGCTCTTCATACTGCGCGATGAGATCTTCTTTTTTAGCGATCTCGTCCGTCACATCTGAAATTTGATCGGTGAGGCCGCTTTTCCTGAGCGTCAACGCCCCGGATTCAATATCATCAAGCGCGTCCACCGCTGTATTGAGAAGCTGCGCCACCCCCACGCTGCCGGTTTGCGTGACGAACAAATTCTTAACGGCGGCGTAATTCGAACTGAGGGCCGCACTCAGCTTGGCATCCTCGACGGTCACCGTGCCGTCGCGCTCCGTTTTGAATCCGATGTCACCTACTGAAGCGTACGTGGTCAATCCCGGCACGACGGAGGAGAGCGCCGTCCTCAATTGGCTGAGCACCGTCCGCACCGTCGGTTCGTTGAAAAAGATCCCGCCCTCCTTGGTAACGATGTCGTAGGTATTCCGTTCGTTGATGAACTTGACCACCTCATTGTAGGCCGTCGCCAAATCCTTGATGCCGGTTTGGACCGCCGTCACATCCCGCGAGACATTGACCGAGACCGTGCCTGAGCCGGTGGTTTTGTTCAGCGTCAACGTCACTCCGGTAATCGCATCGGTCATCGTGTTGCTGCTGCGCTGAAACGTCACCGGGTTTAAATTAGGATCGCCGACGACGATCACGGCATCTTGAGCCGCTTGCAAAGTATCGGTGCCGCCGGTTCCGCTGCCGTTCAGAAAATCCAGATCGGTATTGTCCGCCACAATCGTGA
>CAYXKP010000111.1:0-14149 GCA_964465695.1 uncultured Nitrospira sp. | reverse complement strand
CGTTGCCGGCACCGGTACCGACGGCGGTCAGCGCCAACCGGTACGCGGGAGACGATTCGCTCCCCGCGTTGATTACCGAGGCGGTGACGCCGGCACCGAGATCATTGATGGCGGTTTTGAGATCTTCGATGGTGGCGGTGGCGCTTAGACTGATGGTTTGATCGGTACCGCTGCCGACGCGAAAGGTGAACGTCCCCGAGCCGCCGCTCACGATATCGGTCGTCGTGGTCGCGACGGCCTTCGCCGCCTTATTCGTGAGCTGATGCGATTGCGCCAGTTGCGTGACCTTGACGGTGTAGCTTCCCTGAACGGCCGATGAGGATCCCGTCGCTGCAAGCACAGTCGAGTCGCTGACCGACACGCTGGAGCGGTCGAAGTTGGAAGGCAGACGCATTTTGTCGGCCGCGCTTTGTAGGGCGATCAACTTTGTGCTCAGCGTGGCGTAGTCGGTCGATTTCGAATTGAGGCCGGCCTTCTTGGCATTGAGCCGATCGATGGGGATGCGCGATGCCTTGACCAGTTGCTCGATGACCTGGCCGAAGTCCAGCCCGTTTCCCAGACCGCCGAAACTTATCGTCGCCATGCGTTCCTCGCGAGCGTTCTATGCCTGCTCCTGTAGCAATAGCCCCTTCGGATTCGACAAATACTTTTCCAACTCAAGCAACTCTTCCGGTGGAATTTGCCGAATGACCTCGCCGGATTTCTGCTCAACCACTTTCACGACTACCCGTTCGGTTTCATCATCCACATGGATCTTGAGCCGGGGATCCGTCAGACTGAGGACCTCGTTGACCTTCGTTGCAGCCCGATCGATCGTGGCCCGATCGACGGATGTCTGGAAATTCGACTGCCCTTCCGAGTCGCTTTTTCTTACCCGTGGCTTGGACTCCGCCGCACCCGCCGGCTCTTCCCCACGAATGCGCTCGACCCGAAGATCTGCCTTTGGTGTAACGCTGTGTATCATGGCAGCCTCCGCACGAATCTATCGGTGCCGCGTCTCCATGAGGAGACGCGACCCCGCAAATCAGTTACTACTGGAGTAATGCCAGAGCCTGCTGCGGCAGCGTATTCGCCTGCGCAAGCACGGCGATCCCTGTCTGCACCAGGACCTGGTTCTTGGTGAATTGTGAAGTCTCATAGGCGATGTCCGCATCGCGGATCCGCGATTCGGCTGCCGTGAGGTTCTCACTCGAAATCTCTAGATTCGCGATCGTGGCTTCGAACCGATTCTGGAGCGACCCATACTCGGCGCGGGCGGTTGCCACGGCACTGATGGCGCTGTCGATGTTGCTCAGCGCGCTCTGCGCATTGGCCGATGTGGACACGTTCACGCTGCTGATACCCAGTGCGGAGATCGTCAGCTGATTCAAGTCCATCGTGAGCGTATTGCCGCTGCCGCTCTTGAAACCCACCTGCATCGTGAAACTGATCGAGCTGCCGCTGGTCAGCGCTTGCCCGTTGAACTCCGTCACCTGTGCAATGCGGTCGATTTCCGAACGCAGCGCCAAAAACTCCTGATCGATGTACGACCGTTCGGTGGCGCCCACGGTGCCGCTGGACGACTGCGAAGCCAGTTCGCGGAGCCGGCCCAACAAATTTCCGATCGTAGCCGCCGCGCCGTCGGCGATCTGCGTCAAGCTAATCCCGTCGGAGGAGTTCCGAACGGCTTGGTTGATGCTTCGAATGTGCGCCCGCAAGGTTTCGGATAATCCAAGACCTGCAGCGTCGTCGGCGGCGCGTGTGATACGGAGGCCGGACGACAGGCGCTCAACCGAGCGTCCCAAGCTCGCCGTACTCACACCCAGATTACGCTGGGCCGAGATGGATGCGGGATTGTTATTGACGATAATTGCCATAGCCCCTTCCTCCTTGAGTCAAAAACCTGATCAGCCTCCTCGCCTCCGGCATCCGTGCAGAAGCGCATGCCCAGCTCATATCTATGAGCGGGTCTGGTGCCTTATCGGCCGAATCAAGAGGGACTTGAGGGGACCATCAATCGAGCACGAAGAGGCTGAGCCAGTGACAACGGGCACCAATCGCCTGTCACCAGCGGACATCCAGCCGTGGCAAAATTTCGTACTCCAAGAGATCCGCCAGACGGATTTGATCTTGAGCCGCCCGGGCCTCTAAAAGCTGCTGAACCCACGGCGCCAGGGTGGAGGCTCCGGTCCCTGCCTGCATGGTGGCTGAAGCCCCGTCTACGAATTCGAGATAGTCGGCAAGCTGCCCCAGCCAGGCGTCGAGCGCGGAAAACGGCAATCGTCCGAATCGCAACGGCGAGAGCAAGGCCGCGCCCTCGGCGCCCAGACTTTTTGCGTATTTCTTCATGGACCCTTCGGCAGCCCGTATGAGCTCCGGCACCGGCTGCGACACCGCCGTCAGCTGCCGAAACTGTGCGACCGATTCGGCGAGGAATGCAGGGTCCAGGTCGCGATCCGTAATCGTACGATGGTCGAGTTGCAGCTTGGTGACGATACGAGCTCGGGCATGAGCACGTTCGCTGACTTCCGTCAGCACATTTTCCATCGTCAGCGGCGCGTCGACTTCCCAATGGTCTTGATCGAGCGTGATCTGCATGGGTGAGTCTCCTCTCATTCGATACCGGCATACGACACAGAAGCGATTGAACTCGAAGCGGATGCTTCTCGCGCGGATGCGAGGGATGACGACACGAATTCCGTCTCGCGGCGCCAACGATGATACGCCGCCGCATGATGCCTCGCCATTTGCACCAGCCCTTGTACATTGTCCTGATACAACAGGCGGAGCGCGGCCGTAGTGAGCGGTTTTGTGGCCCACGTCGCGGTGCCGACCTGAACCGCTTTCTGACGCTCCTCCGTTTGTGCCCGCTGCAGCGCTTGGATAGCTCTGACAGGAAGCGGCGTTTGCCCGGTGAGCCGGACGATGTGATCGGCACGTCGACAGAGGCTGTCGAGCAGCGGTAACATTGTCCGAATAGACGCCACTCCCTCTCCGATATCCGGAACAAGGTTGGGCAGTCCTGGCAGCCGGCTCGCCCGGCCGGTAAACCACTCATACCATCGGCGGCGCCAGAAGGCGGCATACCAAACCTCTGTCGCATCTTCGCGGCCGGAGACGAGTTCAAAACTTCCCAATTGATCCGCATCGACGTCCGATCGATACAAACGATAGCCCGGCACAGCCAAAGGCAGCGGGCCCCTTCCTATCACATGCAGCATGACATCGGTGACCGCGGCGGTCGGCAGGCGGTCTTTACAAGCGTGGTGCGAGCAAACCTGATTAAAACCGCAGGGCGCACACTCAAGATCCGGTTGAAGCACCCAATGTCCAGGCCCGTACGGACCGGTCTCCTGAAAATCCACATGGCCGACCGACACATCAATGACAGGAATCTGCACGCCAACTGCCAAATGCATCGGCCCTGTATCGTTTGTGAGCAATAACTTACAGCGCTCCAGGAGAGCGACGAGCTGCGCCAATGTCGTTTGTCCGGCGGCATTCTTAACCGCGCTGCGCCCACCCGCCTCTCGATACGTCCAGATGACCTGGGCGATCGTGTCCTGTTCCATTGGCGATCCGACGAACAGAATGCCGCCATCCCAATGCTTGCTGAAGCGGGCCAGCGTCGTGCCGAAATGCTGGGGTCGCCAGGCTTTCATCACGTCGCTCGCCCCGGCCTGCACCGCAATCCATTTACTATCAGGCCCATCAGGACTCGACAGAAAACGCCCCGCCCACTCCTTACTATCAGCAGACGCCGTCACAGACAGTGGCGCAAATGAGCCCGGTCCGCTCCCACCCATCGCGTAGACATCGACGAGGTTGAAGCGATTGATCCTGCGAACCTGATGAATATCGGTAAAGTAGGCCATCCAAGGATTATCGATGACCGTACCGCCGTCCCAAGCGCTCCTCGCACCGCGGATATCGGGCGCGCCGACATATTCTGCCAGGAGCGCACTGGATCGGTTGAATGTGAGGTTGATGATGCGATCGTAGCGACGCTCGTGCAAATCATCCGCCCACGATGCGACCGCCCGATAGAGCGTCACGGCATCTTTGGCGCAGGTCCGGCTCTCATCAATCAGAGCATGGAAGTCATAGGCGATGATGTCACGCAAGCCGCTCAACATGGATGCGACCGCCTCAAATTGCCGATCCACCACGAGATCCACCGCCACCCCGGGCCATTCGTCCCGGAGGCGTGCCAACAGAGTACCCATCTGCACGAGATCGCCCATCCGGGTAACATTGATGACCAGGACCTGCCGCGTCATACGAGATCTCTGGTTTCCGCTCGATAACTATCCAGCATCAGGACCAGCAATTCCTCCCGCGCCAGTTCATGCCCCGCGCCTTTCGCCTTGATCCGAGCCGCCACATCTTGGAGTTCCACTCGTTGATTCGAAGGAAACCGGCGAAGTAGCGCGGCAAGCTCGGATGACCCATCCACCCGTTGCGCTAACGCCTCGGCGTTACGATCCCCGCGCATGATGGCTCCTATTCGATCAGGTTGGTGCATACCGATCGTAGCCAAAAGTTCTCTCATGCGATGCTCGTAGGTGTGCTGCGCGAGCACACGGCGACGCGCGGCCTCGCCGATGGCGTGCCGTCCGGACACATCGTCGAGCCAGGTGCGGATGAGCGACGGAACTTCCACCGCCGAGGCGAACCGAACCAATTCACTGGTGTCAAAAAGATCAGGCAAGAATGCTCGTTCGTCCACCAGTTGGAATGCACCGCACGCAGCCAATTCGAACGTCCGAGGATTGACAAAATCGGCCTCGGGATCGAGCCCGTCGCCGGCACAGGAATGAAGGTTCAGATTGACAGACGTGGCGTTGAAGACTTTGATGCAGGTCTCCGTATCGATGCGGGCACCACCACGCTGGAGCACCGACGTAAGAGTATCCGCGCCTTCCCATTCATTGCCCCAGAGCTTGAACGACCAGTCCTTCGATAACCATCGGGGAAGCAACGCACGCCGATTGGCGTAGCCGGCTCCGACGAACGAAACATCGGCGCCGTACTCGTCCTGTTCAGCAGCGGTCAGCCTCAGCGGCCGATGCAGATCGGGATCGGCCGCCATCGGCAAATAGCTGACCTGGCGCGCTCCTGCTCGCTTCAACGCGTCAAAGCAGGAGGTTTGCTGAATGACGAACCAATAGTCATACCCGCCCGCCAATTGCTGCCAGTAGGTCAGATGTCGGTAGTTTTCGACGAACCACATCGCAGTAAGAAACTTCTTCTTCCGGAGATGCTCGAGTACCGCGAGATTCAACGGCGCCTGTGCGAGCGCCAATATGAGGTCCGGTGGATCTTCAGCAAGATGCGTCACGACGCCCAAACTGAGCAGATCGGCAAACCGGCTTTGCATCGTGAGACGATGCCGAGGATCTCGATAGGATGAGAACGTCTCGTAGCTCGCCTGATACAGACTCTGATCCAGCCAAGTGACGCGATGGCCCAGGGATTCCAGCGCCGTGACCGTGTGGCATGCGATTGGGAGTGAGCCGCCGTAGATCGGCCCGATAACGGCGATATGAAGTCGGCCCCCTTGCTTGGCGGCAAGGATAGGTCGCAGTTCGGCTTCCAAGTCGCGATGAGCGTCGGCGTGCAGACGAGCAGCCGGCTCATAGGTCATGAAACGGAGCGGGGACGACTCCGTGGCCAGCTGCCGGGCCATAGCCTGCGGCGTTCCCCATATCCATTCGACCCTGGTGGCCCAAGCCTCCAGAAGTCTGGCCGAGGCGGCGTCCTTGAGCTCAGCCACATTAGGCACGACCACCGCCAGCCTCGCCTCGTGCGGCGCTCGTGCGACCAACGCTTCGACGTGATAGAGCAAGCCGACACCGAACACGACCCCGAGCTCGCCCGCTTTCCACTCGCGCGATTGAACCTCGGCCCAGGCTTGAGCTTCTTTACGCGGATCATAGCCGCTGTGAACCCATCGCCCATCATGCGTAGCCGATGGACTCCCTTCACGAGACGGCACGACTGTCAGCAAACCACCTGGATTCTCCCGCGCGGCGTGAGCCAACCCAGGGTACCGCTTGTGGAGGCCTTCAAGGTTCTTGGCTAGATAGTTCATGTGAAGGCCGGTTCCAGTTCCTGCCAGAGTGCTTCCCGTTCGAAGGGTGGAAGAGCGGGTTGGTCGGGGAGCGAATAATAGGCGCCCCATCTATCACAGTGGCTCATCCAAACGCTCCAGCCGGTCGGTGCATGGTGGCCCTGTTCCCGCATCGCGGCCAGGGTTTCATCTACCGGCCACGTTTCGTTTCTCATGCCGTGGGCCTGCCACACGAGATGATGGGAACCGTACGGTCCTGTTTCATGGACCCGTGCGCGTGCAAAATACCAGCCGATGACCGGCCTGCCGAGCGCCGCGGCAAGATGCAGAGGGCCGGTGTCCGAACCGACGGTGTGATGGCAACGAGCGAAAATCTCGGCAAGCTGCGACAGCGAAGTGCGGCCTGTCGTGTCCCAAATCCGACCTAGAGCCGATGGAGACAGGGGTGCTTGAATTTCTGCGGCTCGTTCGCGCTCTGTTCCGACAAGTACGACACGGCCCTGAGGCCAATGCTCCAGGAAGGATGTTATCCACCGGCGCCAGATCGCCGTCGGCACGAATCGCTCTGTCTCCCCGGCTCCCACAATGAGCGCAATCCACGGGGCGCCATGTCTGCCGATCGGTTCCAAATCTTCAGGCAACCGAACAGCCGAAGGAGCAATCGTAACGACATACCCGGGCGGATAGACCCCACAGAGCCCACAAAAGGCATCGGCCAAATGTACACGCCGCCCCATACGTCTCTGCGCCACGTCACGAATGTAAGCGGCCCACGGTGTCAGCACATCACTGAGCGGTCCGTGCAAAAGTGGTCCTTTCGCTTCTCGGGCGAGTAAAGAGGCCGCCACGAGGGCACGAGGATGTTGATTGAGAATATAGGCATAATCGTACCGATCCGGCGCCAGCGCCGTCAGTATAGTATCGACTTCCAGAAGATGCTCCTCTCGTAAATCATGCTGCGCAACCCTTGCGCGCCGCTGCCAGGCCGCTCCATCCCACTCGAGCACCATCTCAATGCCCGGTAATAGACGCCCCACCTCGGCTAGATGGGACGGACAGAGCAGATCGAATGACGCCTCAGGATGACGTGCGCGAAGCTGCGTAATCGCCGGGAGCGATTGCAACAGATCTCCCAATCTAGCCAGCTGTATGACAAGTGCTCGTGGCATTCTTTCCCAACCTCTGATCGAACCAACCCCGTGGAGACGATTGCGGATTGGTCTTCAATATGCTCGGCACCAACGGCACGCTGAGTCGCTTAAGAATGAGCGGATTCCATCATGGACACCGCTTGTTTTGCTGAGATCGCTTGCCCCAGTTCGCTCAAGCCGTCAAAGGTCGGCGCGAGCGCGCGCAGCGTTTCGTATTCTTGACGTGCTCCCTCAATCTGTTCTCCTCGAA
Organism: uncultured Nitrospira sp.; assembly: GCA_964465695.1. GTDB lineage: Bacteria > Nitrospirota > Nitrospiria > Nitrospirales > Nitrospiraceae > Nitrospira_D. The sequence goes on along the minus strand of CAYXKP010000111.1, from coordinate 6,696 downwards.
CCAGCACACCGCCCAACGCGAAACGGATCGCCAAATCACCTGGATTGCGCAACAGAAATTCCCGCAGGTGCCGACTCAATTCCTCCCAACGGTTTTGTGCGGTACCCGCGCGTAAGAGCCAATGAACGGCGTCGGCGTCGTCGGGATTCTCCTCCAACACTTGCAGGAACCGCTCCCACGCTCCCTGTGTGTAAGCCCGCCCCATTGCCGCCATTCCCATCCCCATAAGGCATTTCTTGCGGTCGGCTCCCTCTTGCAACGCCGAGCCAAAAGCTGCCTCCGCTGCCTCATATTGCTCCCGCTGCATACAGAGGATGCCTTTCAGTAACCATGCCTCTGCATGGCCTGGAACGGACGCGAGCAGGATGCGCAGGTGTTCATCCGCGTCTGCCAGGCGCTTCTGTTCAAGCAAGGTCTTAATCAATGCGAGCCGCTCGGCCGGCACATCGACCAAAGTCAAATAGCGTGAGAGGAACTTTGCCCGGCTATCCGACTCTTGCAGCCGCTCAGCCACCATCGCCCCCCAAGACAGCACAAATCGGTCATCAGGCCAATGCTCCACCAGCCGAAGTTCGTGCCTGACGGCCGCCCAATCCCGTTTCAGTGCCGCAGCCTGCGCCGCCGCGACATGAGCCCACGCTGCCTGATCGTAAATATCCGTCATTGGTTTCAATTGTGTTCCAAACTCCACGTCCTGAAGTCCTCCGACCAACTTGAAACCGTCCGTGTGGTAGTGGAAATCTTCGTCGCCTAGCCACCAATGATCACCCCACCGTTCTTCCAATAACCGTCTATTATGCTCGTCACAATCTTTACGGCCGGGAGTTTGACTTTCCAGGTGATGGACTACGCTTCGCGGCTGGTAGACGACGCGCGCTCCCTTCTCTCTGACTTTCAAGCAGAGATCCACATCTTCAAATCCATTGACGAACCGCTCGTCGAACCCGCTCACAGCTTCGAACAGCTCTCGCCGGATCAGCATACAGGCAGCAGTCACGGCTTGGAATTCGCGTCGTTGATTGACGGCCGGAATCGCACTCAACGCCGATCGATAAATGTGATAGGGATGCCGGCACGAGCGCATGAACACCACACCGGCATGCTGGACGGTTCCGTCTGCGAAGAGCAACTTGCTGCCCACTATCCCGACTTCCGGATGCTCATCCACTTCGCTCACCAACCGCTTAAGCCAGTGCGGCTGTGGAATCGTGTCATTATTCAGGAACACCAGATATTTGCCGCGCGCGGCCCGTGCGCCTTGGTTACACGCCTTGGCAAACCCCAAATTTTCCTTGTTCAGAATAAGCTGCACATCCCCGCCTAACGAGTGCAGGAACTCGGGGGTGCCGTCTGTCGAACCGTTGTCGACGACGATCACCTCGAAGGAGATATCGGTCGTTGATGAGGCAAGCGCCGTCAGACATTGACTAGTCAGTTCCATTTTGTTCCAGGTCGGGATGATGATGGAACAGGCGAAGGACTTTGCGGAATCCTCACCATGGAACCTTTGGAGATGCCGCTGCTGAGCTTCACATATCGCGACGTGGCGTTCCGCGTAGGGCGCATACTTGCGATAGATGATCTCCGTCGTGCGCCGATAAGTATCCCTGGTTCCGCTTGTCATGGATGTACCGTCACTTCGCCAGGTAAACTCAGCCGTCGTCACCGCCAGATGCTTGAACGGAAACCGAGTCGCCATTCTGATCCAGAGATCCCAATCCTCGTGCGCGAAAAGCGATTCATCGAAAAAGCCGGCCTCGTCCACGCATTGCCGCGCATGCATCACGCTCAAGACCGGAAAATAATTGCTGACCAGCAGATCGGCTGGACTGAACTCGTTCGAATACGGCACATCGCGTGCGATCTCGACATACACCCCGTCGATCATCCGTTCATGCACACGCCAGGCATCAGTATACGCAACGCGGCATTCGCCGCGATCCAAATAACAGACAAGCGTCTCCAGATGATTGGGGAGATAGCGGTCGTCATCGTCAAGATAGGCGATATAGGCCCCCTTCGCCGCACGAAGTCCGCTGTTGCGGGCTGCAGCCAATCCCCGGTTCCGATCGTGGCATATGGTCGTGATTCGATGCCGATCGGCACAGGCGTCGATCACGGATCCCACGTCACAACCCGCGTCGTTGATGACGATGACCTCGAAATCTCGATACGTTTGTGCAGCCAGGCTCGCCAGCGCCGTCCGGAGACGATCGGGACGGTTGTACGTCGGAACGATGACGGACACTTTCGGCGGGCGCGTAAAAGAAAGAGAAACCGCCTCGGTGGTCCGCTGGCAAGCCCATACTTGGTAGATAGGCAGCAGATTCATGGACCGTAAGTCCGCCGGTGTCGGAGCGGGAACATTCCGGAGACTCGGCAGTTCGACATGGATGCGATCGAGGCCCAGTTCCGAGAACCCTTGCGAAATGAACAACGCACGTAACTGGTCTTCGGTGACCCAGTCTTCCACAGGCTGGTTCGGGGACGCGACGGTCTTCCACTGCTCCCACACTTCACCGCGCGGGGTCGTGAGAATGAGGTAGCCGTCCGGCTTGAGCAGTTTGGCCAGTTGTGCCAGGAATGTTTCCTTTTGTCCGTGCGGGACATGCTCGATGACTTCCGAGGTAAGCACGACGTCGTACGGAATGAAGTCGGGCCGCCTCAAGACGTTCTCCGCCGTCCCGGCCTCGAAGCGGAGATGCGGGAACAGCTTGCGCGCCCATTCGACGACTCCGGCGACGGGCTCCACGCCCTCGCAGGTGCCATACGCTGCAGCAAGATTGGTGAGCCATCCGCGACCGCATCCGACATCGATCATTCTAAGCGGCTTACCCTGATGCCGACTTTGTGCACGGCGCGAGATGTACTCCAAGAAAGCCGCGATCTTGCTCCAGCGGCCGGATTCGTCCGGATTTGGATGGGGCGTAGACCACACCGGAGCGTTCACAAACAGGTCGACATAAAACGCGTCTGAATTCATGCCCCCTCCGTTGATCCGTCTCACCGTATCGCTGGTCGACGATCTGCTTCCTGCGGCCGCCACCGCGCCAAACTCCGACTCGTCTCGCTCCGGCGGTATCGCACTCAGTGCTGGCTCTGCTTGGGCGCTGTTGTATTGCGCTGGCGTGTTTAAACTTAGGTATGAATAATTAGTATTGACGGAGTCGCCACACGAACCTGCTTCTGGTGATGGTTGTCGGAAAATTGAAGGAATGCCGTAGTCCGGCTCGTGTCCTGACGCAATCCATTCAAGGACTTGCTGCATGCGCCGTTCTGCAGTGTGATAGGCGAGAAGCTTACGCCGCCCGCTCCCGCCGATTGACTCGCCGAGTTTTCGGTCCAATAATACCTCTTTTATCCGCTGCGCAAGACTTTCAGGCGAATGAGCCGAGAACAGCACTATCTCGCGATCATTCTCAAAAAGTGCATTTGTCTTCGGACGATCCGGAATCTCCCAGGAAATCACGGGACGTCCCGCGGCCATGGCCTCAAAAACTCGCCCGCCAAAACAGCGCGTGAGCCCCGGAAGATTCACCACCCCTGTCCACTCGGACAGCCCGTGGAGCCAGTCGCGAAACTCGGCTTCTCGAACGTTCTGAAGTGCATCCACATATTGACGTAAATCCTGTTCCGTCACGGATGGTTGCTGAAGCAGGCGGGCGCGGGCCGCCGATTGGATCACGTCAAACCGTTGTTGGTTTGGAGTGAGTCGGTTTGGCGATTGCGCAAAGCTCATCATCTGACGCAAAAGCGGATGATCGAGCCAGCGCCCACGATTTCCATAGGGAGTTCCGTGGAAGACGACCCGGGTGTCGACCGGCCGACACCCGGGCTGCATGACAAACCGATGAGGAACGAATCCCGGCCACCACAGAATAGGTTTTCGTTGCCGCGCCGTAAGGTACTCGGCATCACGCTCATCGCAGACTAACGCGTGCGTGAGATATTCGAGGTGTTGCGTAAAGACTTGCTCCCTGCAATGAAGTTCTGGAGCCCAAGCATAGTCTTCCGGCTCATAGCGTAAAGACTCCATGACGAATCCGATGCGAACGGGGGCTAATTCCGCAATCCATTCCAGCGTCTGTCCGTCGAGCGGCGTGTGCACCAGCCATATCCACACTTGATCGAAACGTCGTCCTCTCAAAAAACGGCGTGCATGATACAGCCATGAAGCCGGTGTTGAAGCAGGCGCATCAGGGCCGATCGGAATCGTGAGGCAACTTGCACCATTGGCGGCTAGTCCTTCCGCAACGGCAAAACTGGCCCCGTAAGTCCATGGCCTTGCAGTTTTCCATGTCGGAAATTCGAGCTGAAGGAGTAGGGCTTTCATCGACATCAATAGATCAATGAATGATGGTGTTCTGGCCCATGTCTCGTTCCTCCGATCAGATGACTGATATTTGTCAATCAGATCCTATCGCCGTCTGAGAGTTGGCAACTGGTGCGACGATTCCAAGTCTTGTGCCAGCCGTTTTGGTATGGCCGTGACACAAAGAATCGCCTCATTCGAGCGCAAGACAATCTCCGCGATCTCATACAAGGCAATATTTGCCTGGTGTAGAGGAAAGAACGCTCACTCAGCGGGGATCCGGAATGCAGGCTAAGGGACAACGAATGAAGGGTTGGCCTTTTGAAAAACACATTGCTCGACCGCTTGCCGGACGGATCCGCCCCATCCACGATATTCGATGTACTCGAGTTCGTTGAATCGAAACTCGATACCGATCATCTCACTGCCGTCCCGCACGTCGGCATTCTTCGCGACACCCGTAAGGTTTGTGATATGTCCGAGACCGGGAAGTTCGAATTCAAGACGGACCGTTGCTCCAGGTCGCAGCCAGGCTGGTCTTTTCACCAACACGACACTGCATCCCCCCTCGCTGAGGTCCTTCAGCAAACCTCCGAAATAGTGGTTGGTAGGCAGCGCGGAGTCGGAAGCGTCGTCCTGCTTCGCCGGCATCAGCAAGATCGGCTCATTCGCGGGTACGCGGAGATGTTTCCGGAGATGCATTTCTTCTACCGTCTTAGGATAGGCCACGAACAGCAGCGGGACCGGCGAGGCGAGCAGATCGCGTATTTCGCTGCGGTATCCTACGAGCTTGCCGTCGTGGAGGTAGCTGACGGTGCACGGTGTGCCTCCGGTAATCTGTTGATCATGGCCGAGCTGAAGCGGCCATTCGCAGACGAGCCACGCGTGATCCTTCCATCCAAGAAGCGTCGAGCCATACATGACCTTCTGCCGGTCAAGCGCGAAAGAAATTTTCAACGGCAGTCCTACCGACAAGAACGATGCCGCAGGTGGAACGGACACTACGATGTCGTTCATATCCATCACTCCAGAACGATCAGGCGACATCAACCGACCCTGATGCCCCCTATCGGAACGCCATAGACCAATCTTGAGGGTCAACACGCTCCACCGAGAACAGCCGCATAGAACCGATCACAACAAGTCATGACGCATCGACAATGATCAAGTTCGATGCGTCGTATTCCGATAATGTCCATGAATCCACCCTTCTGTGGGCACCTCCGTCCCGAGACGCTTACGACCTGGAGCTGAAGCCTTATGGCGACAAAACGCATTGCGATCGAGCAGCTTATTCCCGGCATGTTCATCATAGAAATGGATGTCCCGTGGTACCGCACTCCATTTCTCTCCCATAAACGACTGATCAAGGACCTGCAGACCATCCAACTCATGAAGCAGCATGGGATCAGGATGGTGACTATCGATACCGGCAGAGGGATCGACCTTCCGTCGGAGCGATCGACGAATACTCCGCAGGCTGTAAACCCACACCCAACCGGCCAAGATATGCTCTCTCCCCCGGATCAGAAGGCCGGGCAAACGCCTGAAGCGAAACCGGACGATCATTCCGTCACGGTCATCTATGCACAAGCACAAGAAGCGGTGGAGCGCATCTTCGAGGATCTCGAGCGGGGAGTCCCTCCGTGTCCTGAAACCACCAAAGCCATCGTGTTGAACATCTTAGGTGAAGTTCTCCGCGACCGCGCCGCGATGACCACGCAGGTCGCCATTCAGAAAATCAAGCAATTCGATCGCTCGTTAACGGCTCATGCGCTCGACACGTGTATCTTGTCACTGGTGGTGGCCATCGAGAGCGGGTTGGACCAACCGATGCAAGAACAAGTCGGCATGGGCGCCTTGCTCCATGACGCAGGATATGTCCGCCTGCCACGCAATCTCGTCCGTAAGCGGGAGGAGTGCAGCGGGCAGGACAAGACCCTTCTCGAACAGCATTGCAAGCTGGGCGTCGCACTGCTCTCAGAACATCCCGGTATGCACGAAGACGTGTTACGTATCGTCAGAGAGCATCATGAACGAGCGGACGGAAGCGGGTTTCCAGCCGGTCTGAGTAATGAGCAGATATCGCGCCTCGCGCAGATCGTCGGCATCGTCAATGTATATGACGGCATGGTCAGTCGGCGCGGCGCACGCCCGGCTATGATCCCCCACGATGCCGTTCGGCAACTTTTCTTGGCCGGCGAACGAGGACATTTCGAAAAGTCACTAGTGGAGCTCATGATTCGGAGCATCGGAGTTTACCCAGTCGGAAGCCTCATCATGCTCAATACCGGCGAACAGGCGGTCGTCGTCGGAGTCAATCCTCAGCAACGACTCAAACCGTTGATTAAAGTCACGACCGACCCCCAAGGAGGCTCGTATAC
>CAYXKP010000110.1:4355-15065 GCA_964465695.1 uncultured Nitrospira sp. | reverse complement strand
AGTATCGCCGGATCTCCGGATGTGTAACGGTCACCGGCCCACCGGCTCTGATCTGATCTTGGAAGCGCAGCAACACACTGCCGCTGCTGCCAAGAACATTGCCGAATCGTACAAGTAGGAAGCGAGTCCGGCTAGTCCTCGCAATGTCCTGGACAATGAGTTCAGCCACTCGTTTGGTCGCTCCCATCACACTCGACGGGTTGACCGCCTTATCAGTTGAAATATGGACGAATTGTTCGACACCGTAGAGATTTGCGGCTTCCGCGGTGACACGGGTGCCGATGCAGTTGTTCTTCACAGCCTCCAGGGGATTCAGTTCCACGAGAGGAACATGCTTGTGTGCTGCGGCATGGAATAGGATCTGCGGTTTATAGTGCTCCAGAACGGCACAGAGACGCTGGGCATCAGTGACATCCCCGATCAGCGGAACGATGGGAAACGCGAGCCTCCGATCATCTAACTCTTTGTGAATATTGTACAGGCTGTTTTCATGGCGCTCATAAAGCAGCAGTTCCTTCGGTTCGAATAGGGTTATTTGGCGAGCCAGTTCCGAACCGATCGACCCACCGGCACCGGTAATCAGAACGCACTTGCCCCGCACCATCCGTCTGGTCGCTTCATTGTCTAAATTAATCGGAGCGCGCGACAAAAGGTCGGGAATCGAAACATTGCGTATCTGGCTGACCGTACTCTGGTCCGCAAGGAGTTCCTCTTTGGCGGGCAAGGTCTTGATTGAAATATTGTACGGCTCCAATTTGATAACCAGGTCTCGAAGAAACTCAGGAGCCGCATTCGGTACCGCAACCACAACTACTTCGGGCTTCAGTCCCTCCACCAGTTTGGGGAGGTCCTGCACCGTTCCCAATACCCTTACCCCATGAATGCGTTGATTAAGAAGTCCAACGTTATCATCGACGAATCCGATCGGCTGACAATTAAATACCGTGCGAGTTTTCATCTCTCGAACGACTCGTTCACCTGAATCCCCGGCACCGACGACCAGAACCTTCCGTTTTTTCTGAAAGATGGGCTTATCCCTAAGAACTCGCGAGGACAACCGCACCCCGGCAAGAAACCCGATGAGTAAGATGGCATCTATGGCAAATATGGAACGCGGATAGCTAGCGATCTCCATCACCCAATGGACCCAACCATAAAATACGACCGTACTGGTTAAGACTCCTCCGATGATATTCTGAAGGTCCCAAATGCTCGTATACCTCCATAAACCTTCGTTCAGGCCAAACAGGGCAAACGCCACGCCTCTAATAGCCACCAATGCCAGCACTGTTTGCTCGAAGGTGTGGATCTCACTTTCGGGGATGTTACCGTCGTATCGCAGGGCAAATGCGAAGTAGTTTGCCAGAATGATGAGGACGACATCAAGAACGACGATAATCGGCTTCCGCCACTTCATAATGAAGGACGATAGACTCGTCCAGGGAGAAGCTACGGGAGGGTCCACGGCCGCCTTGAGTTCAGGAAGTGTAAAGACCACAATCGGGAGCCTGGCAATATGCAGCACTGTTTGTATGACAATGGCGAGATCGAGCCGCAAAGACATATGGCGAATATATAATTTAGCCAAGCGGAGCTTTTCCGGAAGAACCTTGTGTACATACTCTTCTTCAGGATTCGAGGAATAAGCGAGGAGCGTCGCCTCATCGATGTACCTCAACGAAGCCAGGTCTGTGATGCCAGGACGAACCGTGAGCACCTCGGAAAACTCAGAGCGTAGTCGTTCAACATAACGGGGGACCTCAGGTCTTGGGCCGACAAAGCTCATATCGCCTACAAGAACATTGAACAACTGAGGCAATTCATCCAGCTTGAGTTTGCGCAGAATTCGACCGACTTTAGTTATGCGAGCATCTTGTCCGACCGTGAGGGGCAAGCAGGTACCGGAAGCATCCGCAGCCATGGTCCTGAATTTCTGTATCGCGAACGGACGAAATCCCTGCCCTACCCGAACTTGGCGGAAGATCACCGGGCCCCGTGAGTCCAGCTTGATCAAAACCGAGATGATCGCCAGGAGGGGCGCCGTAAGGGCCAACCCCAGTACGGCCATGCAGATATCGAAAGCTCGTTTCATCACCGCCGGTTCCTCTTGACAAGATCACAAACCGTCTCAATCACACGATTGACCTCGTCCTCCGTCATCTTTGAATACAACGGTAATGAAACGATTCGTTGGAACACCTGACTGGCAACAGGAAAGTCTTCAGGCCGATAGTTTCCCCTATCTCGATGATAGGGATGTAAATGAAGGGGGATAAAATGCACACTGCATCCGACACCGGCTTGCTGCAGTTGGCGGATGAATTCATCACGACCGATCCGCAAAAGATCCAAATTCAATTGAATGACATAGAGATGCCATGCGTGCTGTACATCAGCGGCAGTAGGAGGGCAGACGATCTCGGGAAGATCCTGGAAACCCTCTCGATACAGAGCGGCATACCGTTCCCGCCCTTTCCAAAAACGCTCACACTTTTTCAGCTGGGCCAAACCAAGCGCCGCAGCAATATCCGTCAGATTGTACTTAAAACCGGGTGAAAGTATTTCGTAATACCATGAACCTTGCGCGGAGTAGCGATTCCATGCATCCCGACTCAGCCCATGCAAACTCATCATCCGCATACGAGCGGCCCACTCGGCGTTATTCGTGGTCACCATTCCGCCTTCGCCGGTGGTGATATTTTTCGTCGCGTAGAACGAAAAGCAGGTGGCGTCCGAAATTCCACCGATCATTTTGCCATGATATCGGGCCGGCAGGGCATGGGCGGCGTCCTCGATCACGCAGAGATGGTGATCCTGGGCAATCGCGTGAATGGGGCGCAGGTCACACGGATGTCCGGCAAAATGGACGGGAATGATCGCTTTAGTTTTATCGGTAACGGCTTGTCGGATACGATCCGTATTCAGATTCAGCGTGTTTGGTTCACAATCGATGAGGACCGGTCGCGCCTTGAAGTAGGTGACGACCTCAGCCGTGGCGGCAAAAGTCATCGTCGGAACCAAGACTTCGTCTCCCTCGCTCACCCCAGCCGCCTCAAGGGCAAGATGGAGAGCGGCCGTGCAGGAATTGACTGCAACGGCGTGCTCCGCCCCGACCATGGCGGCAAATTCACGCTCAAATTCCCTGACCTTGGGACCGGTTGTCAACCAGCCGGAGCGAAGAACCTCGAGCACTTCTGAGACCTCTTCCTCGCCAACATCAGACCTATGAAAAGGTAAAAAGTCTTTCATTCACAGATCTCCCCTTTGGCTAACAAACATGTGCTTATCAGGGCTACACTTTCCCACAATAGCGGAAAAGCACAACCCATCTTTGGAGGGGCTATGAAGCTATGTCTGTCCGGTAAAATGTGCCAAATATCAATGGACTACCCCAATCCTACAACATTAAAAAGACTCAAGGCTATTGAAGAATACGTAAATTAGAATTTTATAATTGTTACCGGCACACTGGTTTTCAGGGCAGTGCAAGAAGACATTTTATTCTAATTCGGACTCATCCTACTGGGCGCACGGGATGACCCTTCTTCCTATCTGTTCTCTTCGACTGGAGTGCTAGGTATCGGTCGTACAGTCAAATGATTCGGTAAGCGCTGTGTCGCAGTTAAGTGGCGCTCCAAAGGGATATCGCCGGGGCGTGCTTCAGGCTGATGCCGGCGCCACAGTTTGGGTAGTCGATACCAGGAGATGTAAAATACCTGAGACGGAAAATTGGACGACCACGCCAGCCGCGACCAGACTACAGAACTTGGCGATTTTGTCGGCAGGAAGATGCCAATGCAGAGGAGGATGTCAATGCAAAGGGCTTAATGCTAAAGGGCGTATGAGAACGTTACTGCACTTTTCTGTTCGCCCATGGTTATGACAGTTACAGCTTTGGCTTCTTTTGTTCTTGTATACCTGAAGAATGCTGACGGTTAGAAGGAGTTCCTTAGGTCAAGGAAATACATTGAACACGGCACAACTTATGCTCCCAAATCGCCGAATCGTTAAAGGATCTGTAGGGATGTAAAAGGGGGGCTTATGAACAGAATACCGGCTATCCTCCTAATCCTATGTGCACAGGCACTCCCTGTCCAGAGCGCTACCTATTACATTTCTCCGGCAGGATCAGACGCCAATCCGGGCACTGCAGCGAAACCCTGGCTGACCTTTGCCTATGCTATCGACCCCACTCGAGCAAGTTGTGGGGATACGTTGGTGCTCATGAACGGCACATACGGCGACGGGAGAAGCACCGGCAAGATTAATATTAACAGAGTTCTTTGTACGCAGGGAAATGAGCTGAGACTCACTGCCCAGAATCAACGCCAGGCAAAAATAGTGGATAACGGAAGCGGATATGCGGTTCGCATCCAGAACAGTGCCTATCTTATAGTGGACGGGTTGTATGTACGGTCCACAGATAACAGCGGGGTTGGCAGCAACGTTGGCAGAGTCCTAGAAGTCCATACCAGTGACAATATCATCGTGCGGAATAATGTGTTTCGAAACCCGAATCGATATAACAACACACCGAGCACGGGCGCGTATTATTCAAGCAATGTGTTATTTGAAGACAATGAAAGTTATGTCTTCCATCGTCATTGCTTCACGGCGTGGGAATCATCGGAGATTGTAGTGCGTCGGCAATACTGCAATCCACGAGGGGGGAGAATTGCTGGCGGATATAACGCGGTGGCGGGGCTGGGCGGAGCGGATGCGCTTATCTCAATGTATCCCTGCCGCGACTGTATTGTTGAAAATTCCATCGCGGACGGCACAACAAACCCCATGTATCTTAATGAGATGAACGCGACCTACGGGAGCAATATCCTCATGACCGGGTCCAAGGTGCTGGGCTCCATCTGCTACAAATGCAATTACGGGAACGGAATCTATGCGAATGCACGAAAGGTGGCAGGTTTGACCCATACGCCGCAAAATCTCATGGTCCGAGATGTCGCGTTCATCGATCATGCCTCCCGCGGTAACGCGATTCGGTGCTCGGACTGTGTGAACGTTGTCTTTGACCATATTTCCATCCTCGGCACAGGCGCGGGGCTGAATGGAGTTGTCATAGATGACACGTCACGTGGCGCCACACCGGCCGAACAATCTGTCACGCTTACGAATTCAATTGTAACAAACATGACCCAATACGGATTCCTCATAAATGGCCCTATCACATGGAGCGGGAAGGAGCTCGTCACCTATAATAATGGCACCAATTTGAGTCCTTCGTTGCCGTCGAACTGGACGAAGACATCAGCGTCTAACCCTGGATTAGGAACCTGCAAGGTTTGGATACCAGCTGGCGCGGCGGTCAAAGGGGCCGGCGCGGGTGGGAGCGATATCGGCGCGAACATCCTCTATCGATACGTCAATGGCGTGTTGACATCGACTCCTCTCTGGGACCCAACGACAGGAGAGTTTCCTCACGGCGCGCCGGATCCAGATGGGACGAACCGTGTTGAAGGGCAATCACTGTTCGACATTCACAGGCGCCTGAATGTGAACACGGGAGGCTGTTCATTTCCCAGAAACTATGGAGATGGCAGTTCGGATACATCCATACCATCGGCCCCAGTCGGACTTAGGGCTTCCTAGCAGCAATCAGTCTTGAATATACTCCCCTTAAGTCTGTAAGTTATCACCGCTCTTGGTCATGCTAGAACACCTCCAAATAAAATTGAACGCACATACACTCCGTGTCGACTGAAGACCATTATTATTGGCTATCTATAAAACGCAGTTATCGCTTCGACCACCTCGGTCTGTTGTGTGGCAGTCAGCTCCGGATAAATTGGAATCGCGACAGTTTCCTTGGCCGCACGTTCCGACTCAGGGAAGTCTCCTTCGCGATACCCTAAGTAGTGAAAACACTCTTGGAGGTGGAATGGAACCGGATAGTAGATTTCAGCCCCAATTCCTTTCTGCTTCAAATGAGTCATGAGCGCATCCCGCTGTTCGACCCGCAGCACGAACTGATTATAAATGTGATAGTGTTTAGCGCCGGAGTTGCGGTATACAGGCTCCGGCAATTTCACTTTTCCGGTCTGCATGAGGTTGCTCTGCTTGAACAGAGTCTCGTATCGCGTGGCGTTCTCCTGCCGTCTCTTAGTCCACCCGTCGAGATAATTGAGCTTTACGTTCAGAACCGCGGCCTGGATCGTATCGAGACGGAAGTTCCCTCCTATCCGCTTGTGATAGTACTTCGGCTTGCTCCCATGGACGCGTAGGACCTGCATCCGCTCCGCAAGCTCGGAATCGTTTGTCACAGCCATCCCGCCATCGCCTAAACACCCGAGATTTTTGCTGGGGAAAAACGACAGGCAGCCGATGGTCCCGATACTACCGGCCCGCCGGCCATCACGGTATTCCGAACCTATGGCCTGGGCCGCGTCCTCGATGACGCTCAGATTATGCCGCTTGGCAATATCCATAATTGGAGCCATGTCGGCGCACTGTCCATAGAGATGGACAGGGATAATAACTTTACTCTTCGACGTCAGCGCCGAGTGAATTTTGGTGGGATTGAGGTTATAGGTTACGGGATCAATGTCGACAAGCACCGGCTTGGCTCCCAGTCGCACGACGGCCCCGGCCGTGGCAAAGAATGAGTAGGGTGTCGTAATGACCTCGTCACCCGGACCGATACCGAGAGCCATGAGAGCGATCAAAAGGGCGTCGGTCCCGGAACTCACGCCAATTCCGTACTTGGTCTGGCAATAGGTGGCCACACGTTCTTCCAGCTTGCTGACGTCCGGCCCGAGAATAAAGGCCTGGCTAAGGAAGGTCTGCTCCAGCGCCGCCATGATTTCCTGGTGGAGCGGCTGGTGATGCGCTTTCAAATCCAGTAATGGAACGCCCATGAAGATCTCCTTTTTTAGACTGCCGTCATCCCTGTACGTTCAGCCCGGTACTGATGCCCACAACTCGGACAGGAGGCTTTGTCGTCCTTGACGTGGAGCTTAACTCCACACAGACACATCCAACCCGTAACCCGTCCGGGATTTCCGACTACTAGCGCATGATCAGGCACGTCTTTAGTCACGACCGCGCCGGCACCGATGAATGCGTATCGCCCGATCGTAATTCCGCACAGGACGGTCGAATTGGCCCCCAGTGTGGCCCCTCGCTTCACAAGCGTTTGCTTGAGCTCCTTCATGCGAGGGATCTCGCTCCGTGGGTTGAACACATTGGTAAAAACCATCGATGGCCCGCAGAAGACGTGGTCTTCCAGCGTCACACCCTCATAGACCGAGACGTTATTCTGAATCTTGACTCCATCACCGACTGTGGCATGCGGACCGACGACCACATTTTGGCCGATCTTGCAGTTTTTCCCGATGCGCGAGCCTTTCAGGATGTGCGACGTGTGCCAAATACTCGTTCCTTCACCGATGTCCACGCCGTCGTCGACAAAAGCCGATTCGTGAGCAAAGTACGGCTTGGCCGGCTTAAAGGCCGGGCTCGTCAGACGTGGAGCGGCCTGTTCCAACGCTTCTTGGCACTGCTGCAGCACAGACAATACACGAAGGCCTTCCTCCCCGTCCGTTCTCGGCTTGGAGCGCGTCGCCACACATTCCAGGAAATGTCGGCATTCGGCTCGCAATGGCTCCCCTTGCTCCAGTTCTACCCTTTGAGCGTCCGCTTTGTTCGCGACCGGAAGATTGTCCTTCCAGTCGATGGAATGCGGGTATAAGAGCAGCTTGTCTTTCTTCTCCAGATCATCAAATACAGCCATTTTACGGTCACCCACCACGATCAATTTTTGCTCCTTGTAGGGGTGCAGCCAAGACACGAAGATATGCGCCTTCACGCCGCTGGGGAACGACAGAAGACTGATCGTGACGTCGGCGATGCGCTGGTGAAGGTAATTCCCTCCCTGCGCTCGGACTCCATCGGGACTCTCGTTGAGCAGACCCAAGATGACCGAAATATCGTGAGGCGCAAAACTCCAAAGAATATTTTCCTCCCGCCGGATCTTACCCAAATTCAACCGGTTCGAATAGATGTACTGGATGCGACCCAGTTCGCCCGAGCGGGTCAGTTCTTTGAGCTTCAGCACCGCAGGGTGATACCAGAGAAGATGCCCCACCATGAGAATGAGGTTTTGCTTCTTGGCAAGGGTGACGAGCTCTTCACCTTCCTTGACAGAAAGGCAGAGCGGTTTTTCTACGAACACATCCTTGCCGGCGAGCAACGCCTCTCGTACTGCATCGGCATGACCCTCGGCAGGCGTGGCGATGGCCACTGCCCGGATTGTCTCATCGCGCAACACTTCAGCATAAGAAACGTATGTCCGGCACAGGGGATATTGCTCGCCGAGCACTCGGAGTGTATCGGTATTACTGTCACATACGGCTGATAAAGCGCCAAGGTCGGCGAAGTTCCTGACCAGGTTTTTCCCCCAGTATCCTGTACCGATTACCGCAATCTTCAGACCTGTCTCTTGACCATCGCTAGACATGCCAATCATGACGTTTCCCCTATATAATTACTTCAATAGAACCAGGTTTTCATTGGTAACTAGATACAGCGCTTCAAGACAATGTACAAACATTGTTCAACGATTCAGGCTCCATGCAAGCTGCCGTAGTAAAGAACCCTGTCAGGTTTGGCCTACAGTCATGGTAGCGAGAACCGATCGAATAGGGTGTGGAGATGAAATTCCTGCCACGACTGGGAAGAAAGCATAGCATACATAGGTTGCCCGCCAAAGCATTCGACGAAAGCCCGGAAACGCTGTTCAAACCATCTTCGCCCAGCACCTTGGTAAAATCGAACCGTGAATGGGACACGGACCGGAATCTCCTTTAATTCATAGACATCAAATTCATAAGGATGGCAGTAAAACACGAACGGGGCATCAGTCATAATTTTTCGAGCAAAGTATCGACTCGCAAAGCCAGGCAACAACCGATGATACCCACCTCCTCCTACAGGAAAATTCCTTCCGAGCGCATGAAAGGTGGCTAGGGGAGCTTCTAGAATGCTGCGTCCTTGGCTCAGACAAACCCGAGTTGGTAAGACAGGCCAGCCCGCGATTCCATAGCGTGGAAGACGGGCCGGTACGATACTGGAATCGTATTCAAAACCCGCCTCCACAAGGACCTCTAGAGCCCAAAGCGTATCTCGAACAATCGAGAAATCAGGCGCACGATATCCTTTCACCGACGTTCCGATGATCTGTTCGAGAATATCCTTGGATTGACGGACATCGGTGAGAAATTCCTCGGATGACTGTCGACCAATTTCAAGATGCCCGTGTCCGTGACACGCCACTTCATGCCCATCAGTCTGAATCTCCTTGACGACCTGTGGAAATCGTTCGGCGAACTTGCCAAGCACGAACATGGTGACGCTCACCTCGGTTTCGCGTAGAAGTTGTAAGACGCGCCTTGTGTTTTCAGCAGCTCGCTCACTGATGGGAAGACTCCGGTCCCAGGTGGATTGAGGCCAGTCTTCAACATCAATGGAGATAACGGGGGGACCGTAATTGATGACGTCTGACATTAATGCATTGGATCTCAGCAAGTGATTCCGCCATCCACAACAATGGTTTGACCAGTTATGAAGGCAGCTGAAGGAGACAGGAGAAAAGAAACGACTCCGACGACATCCTCCGGAATACCAAGCCTTCCCATTGGCGTACGTCGGGTAATCTGACCACGTTGTTTGTCATCAAGTTTCCCCGTCATCTCTGTCTCGATGTATCCCGGCGCGATGGCATTAACGCGAATTTTGCGTGGACCAAGCTCCCGCGCCAATGCACGGGTCATACCATCCAATCCCGCCTTGGTCGCACTATAGGCAGCCAAACCCGCATACCCTCGCAAGCCAATGATGGACGATATATTTAGCACAGTACCACGGCAGCGGACGATCATGCGGCGAACCACAAGACGGGTAAGTAGCAGCGCCCCGGTCAAATTGATGGAGATTAGTTGCTCAATATGCGCCGGAGACATAGTGGCCAGAACCCCGTCCGTGGCGATACCCGCGTTATTGATTAAGGCTGCGATAGGCCCCACCTCATTCTCGACCTTCTTCACGACATCATCGAGCATATCTTTGCGGGCCATGTCGCCTTGAAAATAATAAAGTCTATCGCGATGCTGTTCCCGCAAACACTCGAATTCCTCGGTCACCGACCGGCTGAAGGTAGCCACCTGGTAGCCTTCATTCAGAAGTCGCTTTGCGATCGCTAGTCCAAGGCCGCGACTCCCGCCACTAAGTAGGATAAGAGGGACTTCTTTCATGTATTGTCCTCGCTTCGGATAACTTTCAATGCCTCATTGCTCGCTATCTTTGGGAGGACGCGAACGATCTGAGGGATCTCGTAAGGCTGCAAGATCCGACTGGCCGCTCGTCGAAGTTCCATACTCGCCGTTTCTTCAGAAAATCCTGGAGCGAGGACCACATCTGCAGCCACGAGTTGTCCGATCACGGAACTTTTCTTTCCATACACCCGAACATCGAGAATGCCCGGCAACCCGCGAATCATGGTCTCTACTTGCAAGGGGGAGACCTTCCTTCCCCCGACATTGATCAAGTCGTTCCTCCGTCCTCGAAAAAGCACACGTTCTCCGCACAGCTCCACAAGATCTCCTGTAGCGATCCACCCATCTGCGTCCTCACAAATACGACTATGTCCATCGCAAGAAATCATTCGATGACGTCCGCGAGCCATCAGCTCACCATCAA
>CAYXKP010000110.1:0-4345 GCA_964465695.1 uncultured Nitrospira sp. | reverse complement strand
TCCTGGAGGAACTTCGCTGGAAACCCCTCTCTACCATCAGTGACAGAAAACATGCGCCCCAGTTCAGTAGAGGCATAGATATGAACGATGCGCGCTCGTGGAAACAAGGCACGCAAACCGTCGAGCAAATCCTGTGTCACTACTTCACCACCCATCGTAATTTGTTCGAGCTCGCAGTCCCTCAAAACATCTTTCGGCCCCCAAAAGAGTAGTCGCCGCCAGAAGGTCGGTGTCCCTGACGAATGGGTAACACGTTGGTCTTTGAGGGTGCGGGCGATCGTGTCCGGATCGAACGACATAGGAATGACGAGGGTCGCCCAGTTGAGAAATGCATGGAGGAATACCTGCGTGCCAGCATAGAGGTACAAGGGATAGGTCAACAACCATCGCGTCTCCGTATAGCGACTGTCTCGGCGGACTGGAGAAGCCAAGGTGTCCCAGCTGTGGTTAATTGCCTTAGGTGTCCCCGTGGTTCCAGACGTCAGGATTGTAACAAGACCGGAGCCGCTAGCCGAATCGCCAGAGCTCTTCTCATTTCCTTTCCCAGCAGCTTGGATGTCTTCATCACGCAAGATGTAGTCCCAAGCAAAGACATGCTTTAAGCGCGCAAGCTCTTCTAGGTTTTGCGGTCCGACAAGAAATGCATGAGATTGGAGCAGATCGAGCGCAGCCACCGCGACGGAAAAGGTTATTGGAGATAGAGTACATACACCCACACGTTTCTTGGATAATTCTCCGCTGGCTTCAACAAACGAAGACAAAAGTCGGCTGATATCGCCATAGGTGACAGAAACACTGCCTTGTATCAGAGCAATCCGATCCCCATATTGAGAGGATCCTTCCTTCAGATGACGTCCGATCATTTCATTCTCTATCTGACACTATCGATGATTCATTTCGGATACGTATGCATCAACAAGATCACCAAGGGTGTGTAATTCCTGTCTGACCCCTCGTTGAAACGGATCAACCTGTGTTTTCTCTTCGAGCATAACGACAATTGCAGCCCAATCGAGAGACTCCAAGCCAAGAGAATCCAAACTCAGACTTTGGTCGACATGTTTGTCCAAATTCAGAGCAGCCGTAGAGGCTCCCTTTAGGGCCAAGGCTTCTTGGATCACGTTAATGATCGTCACAGCCATCTCTTCCCTTGAAGCCATAATTACTCCTTGTTAGAAGCTGCCGCGCCGTTTGCACCAAACACCAGACAAGCTTTAATAGCGGTAACGCAATATGCCGCCTTGCTTATTGTCTCTACTTCCGTTGTTCGAAACGGTACTTCGTCTCCATTGTTTCCGGGGGCTGAGCATCTCGCTCCATTAAACTACGTTGTCCATTAGCTATCATCCGGCATCGCACAATGCCCCAGAGAAAGCCAACTGCATAGCCAAAGTGCATGATAGCCGCAGCAAAGGGAAAGAGCAATCCAACGCGTACTCCATGTTTTATTGCGACGTCCATACCGGCAATACCCAGAATTGATGCATAAGTCAAAGGTAACACTGCTGCAATCAGTCGCCACCAACCGGGCAAAAAAAGGCCTAAAACCAGCATTATAAGCGTGAGGACATAGAACCCGGCTGGCACAACTTGGTAAATGGAGGCAGGTCTACGGTGTTTCCTTATTACAGCAACCCGCCAATAGCCGTACTGGAAATATTGCCAAAACAGTTGCGCAGGTGTTTCACGTACGTAGTAGCTACATCTAGCACGTGGAGAAACATAGATCTTCCGACCGCTGCGAGTAACACGGAAATTAAACTCATCATCTTGGTTCCTGATAAATCTTTCATCATACAAGCCAACCTGGTCAAAGACCTCCCTACGGAAGACCGGGAAACAAGCTCCATATGCATAGCCTTCATAATTGGGAAATCGGCCTTTTGAATTGCCAACTCCCAACGGGTGTGCCATAGCCACCGCCGTGGCCCGACCAAATATACTTTTGCCGCAGCTAATGATAGTGCCGCCCGCACAATCGACTTCCGGATGCTCCTCAAGAAGCTTGACACACATGCGCACATAGCTTGGCGCATATTCGGTATGTGCACCAAAGATCGCTATGTAGTGCCCGCGTGCTTGCTGGATCCCAATATTCATAGCGCACGGAGTACTCTGCTTAAAATTTTCAATAACGTGCAACCTCGGATGCTCTTCGGCCAGTCGCATGAGAATTTCGCGGGTTCCGTCCTGCGACATCCCGTCCACAAAGATTACCTCAATCCCTCCGGGCGGTTGTTCCTGTGCTAGAATTGAGCGCGCGCAGATTTCGATGTGATTCTTTTCATTGCGACACGGCACGATGATAGATACAGTTGGGCGATCGATTTGCTCCTGAAGGTAATTGCCAATCATTGGAATGATTCTCCCACACTTTACAGATATCGCTCTGACTTATCGACTTCCCCCTTAAGGATGAATCGCATATCATTCCCTTATCACCTATAGTCGCGAAGCATTCGGCACGCTGAGATACGCCTTCTACTAGAATGCATCGTGATCGCTGAAGGCCAGCCTCCAAGAAGAGATGTCATACATCAAAGGCTCAGCAGACAGCTTTTCCTTTGGCCAGAGGAGTAGTGAGTATCTCTCAGATGACATGACATAACCATTTGCCGCAAACAGCTTCTGCATTCCCAAACCAGATCCATCAAGATACATCATTCCATCGGCACCCGCCGCGTACGATCGCTGCTGCACTTCGGCCAAGATAGCCTGAGCAGCCAATTCCTCATTGTCCCGGAAAACTAAGTCCATGACAACTCCCATCCGAATTCCTCGGTCTCGATCCACAGTTCGATACACGATAGCGGCAACCAACTGGCTTTGGCGCCGGCTCACGAGCAAAACATAGGGATCACCGTCCAGACTGCAGCTAAATCTGCGGCGAATCGCATCAGAAGTCCAAGCCTGGCAAATCCGATTCATGCATGAATTTCTTAATAGCTCTGAGACGTCATCAACTTCTGCAGAGTCCCAGGGAACTTCCTCGATTGACAGACCGGATGGCACGTGTGGTTGCCTGAGGCGCAGATAACAGGAGAAGAGCCCATCGATCGGGTAAGTGAAAATGGCTAAGCACCGGGGCACTGTACTGTATTTTATTCCCAGCCTGCCAGGTCGTAATGGCTTTACCATCATCATCAGATCGCCGATTTTCGTAAACCCAATCCGTAAGTGTGCCTCGATAAGCTTGGGACGACGAACCATTGTATATAGAAAGTCAATGCCGTCACGCTTTAATTCACGAAATTGCAAGTTTAGCAAGCGTGGATAAAGCATCAAGTGGCGATAGTCTGGATCTATGAAAAGGTTGGCCCAGTATCTAGCACTGTACTGTTGTGTTGGAGCATGGAGTGTCCGCTGAAACGTCATTGTCATTCCCGCCGGCTGCTCCCCAACCACAGCTATCCATGCCTGACTATAATCTGGATCCAAACGCTGGATATATTGCGCGACATCTTCAGAATCGTATTCACGTTCATCGCCCATGCGAATCAGGTGGACAATTCTTTCGAGGTCGTCGACGGTTGCCCTTCGAACGGTGGGAATGTCGTGCTGAGACATAGCAAACACTTCTAAGGGATCTCTGAATTCATCCCACAACTGAGGTTTACTCGTCGGTACCGGTCACGGCGGCGAATGTACCGACAATCACTTGTTGCCCGACTTCTTCCATGGCAGGCGACGCGGGGGCAGCGGACAATGCCACAGAATCTGTTACCACTTTGTCACATGCAGAATGGCGTATCTGTACCACAGCTCGACGGTGGCTGTGGCTGTAGCGTATCAAGCGTATATGTGCGCGGCAGACGCGGGCGCCAAATAGGCAGTGCTCCCTTGATAGGACGCTCTTGAATCCTTGGCATTCTTATACTCCTGGCCCTCGTTGACTAAACCATGTGAATTTATCAGTTGGAACTCGAATTAATAAGACATTATTCAGCCGCAACTAGAGCCTTTTCGTTCCTTTTTATAAAGTCCCACATTTTCAACAGAACTTATCCATATCTATTCCTCCTATTCTTTTGTTCTAGAATTGGTTACGCATATGAGTGCGTGGGCGAGGAGCCCGCACGATGCGATAGGTATCCGTACCTTGCGCCAAGGCACGATGCATCGGGTCCTTACCCATCAAACGCATGATCAGTCCCATCGGCGTGATAAGAAGATAATAAATGATTCCGAGTATGATTTTTGTGTTGATCGAACCGAGAACGTGGCCGATCTTCATCCATCCACGGTGAACCTGCTTCAAGCTCTGCGGAGCGATCGCACCCAGAACAATGAGCAAGCTTCCGAGAATCAGAGCCCACGAGCGGGGCGTCTCACTTCGGAACACAAC